>NZ_JAHPJG010000007.1:0-267114 GCF_020515755.1 Pseudomonas sp. B20 | reverse complement strand
GGGGTTTATCACTCTGCCGGGCTCACCTCATTACAAGGTAGCGGAATTAGCGCCAGAGACCCCCAGGGTTTAGTGAAACGCCCCCATCCCTGCCAGTCTGCTGCCAGCTCGGAGGTGGAAGCTGCGCAGCACTGGCAGGCTTCCGTCCGGCTGACGTGGCGCATCCCACCCGGTATCCGAGACATCCTCAAAGTCTGCGTCGGTTACCGGCGTTGGCAATGTCCAGGAGTTGTGTGCCATATCCAGTCCTTCGGTGTTAACGGTCAACCGTCCCTTGTAGGCGATGTTGTTGAACAGGTTACCGAGAGGGATCAGCGAACCATCCGGGGCGATACCTGCCATGTTGTAGTTCACGCCATTTGCAAAAGCCGTGTTGTTGATGAAGTCCAGTGCCAGGGTATGGTGATTGGCATAGAAACCAGCGGACTTATTGTCGAAGGCAACGGAATTACGGACGATATGCTTCACGCCGTCAGGCACATACTTTCCACCGTATCCGCCGGCTTTGATGCCATTACCATTGCCGGCTTCAAGTTTTGTGCGCGTGCCAGGCAGGTAACCCTGCTGCCATGCCCATGAGCTCTCGATGGTCACTGGCGAGAAGGCATTGATCAGGTCAAAGCCGTCGTCGGAATTGGCCCATGCTCTGCAACCGCGGAATACATTACCTGGATGGCCTGCCTTGATATGTGCACCGAAGCCGTCTGCACTCTGACCTGCGCCGTTTGAGGTGTAAGGATCGTAGTTGTGGTGGGAATCTGTATTCAGCACTAGGTTATAACCGCCGTTCTGAATGAACAGGCCGGGTCCCATATTGTGATGCAGATTGAGTTGCTCAAAGGTATTGTGGCTGCCGCTGTTCCAGATGCCCCATGACTCGTGGTTGAGATGGTTTTCCGGCTGTTGCGGTACGCCGGTCACCTCCAGCCCCTTCAGGTGTAGCCAGCTCCCGGTAACGTTGAAGCCTTTGACGCGACAATCGTCTTTCATGGCCGAGAAATCGAAAACCGGTGTTTCGCCCGGATAGGCCCAGTAGCGTATGGTTTTGTTTTCGCTGCCGCTGTTGTTCAGGGTTATGGCATTGACCGTGTCCGTACGGCTAGCGCAGCGGTTGATGCCGGCTGTGTAGGCATAGAGGCCGCCGCGAAAGTACACCGTGTCGCCGGCTTTTGCGGCTTGCTGCGCACGCATGATGGTGCGCAACGGTGAGGCTTTGGTACCCGCAGCGTGATCATCGCCATTGGGGGCCACGTAGTAGTCAGTTGCATGCGCTGTTGCAGCGACGACCAGCAAGACCGTCAGCAGTATCGTTCTCATGGGTCACTCCAAGCCTGCCTGGTGTAATCGTATGCGTGTTTGCTGCCCCTCATTATGAATTCGATGAATAAAGAGTCTGTCCGCCGGAGGCCTGCAACAGGGCCTCACTCAATTCAAAGACAATAAAAAGGCCGCATTCTCATGCGGCCTCCTGACGACAACTTACAGCGCTTACGATGCCAGTTCAGGAACTTCTGGTTTCACATCGTCACGACGCTGAATGTATTTCCAGTCCGCTTCATCAATGTAAATACCATTGGGTCCGCTGCCGCCTTCCAGGTCGATGGCGACGTGGGCCGAGACCTGTGGCTTCACACTGGCCAGAATTGGAACGAAGCCCAGTTGCAGGCTGGTTTCCAGCAGGGCTGCCTGGTTCTTCTCGTCAATGTCTGCGGCTTCGTCGAGGTAGTAAGGCAAACGCACCCGACCGGCCTGGTCGCGATCCATCAAGTGCAACAGCAGGTACATGTTGGTCAATGCCTTGATGGTCATCGTGGTGCCATTGGAGGCCGCGCCATCGATATCGGTGTGGATAACCGGCTGACCATTGACCTTGGTGATTTCGAATGCCAGCTCGAACAGGTCCTTCAAGCCCAATTGGTTGTGGTTGGCAGCCACAAGCCGGGCCAGATATTCCTTGGCTTCTTCGTTCTTGTTGTCCTGCTCTGCGCTCTGGCTCAGGTCGAAGACCGACAGCGTCTCGCCTTCTTCGTACTGCCCGGCGCTGTGGATGATCTGGTCGATGTGCTTGAGCGCTTCCTTGTTAGGGGCGAGCACGATACGGAAGCTTGCCAGGTTCGAGACC
This sequence comes from Pseudomonas sp. B20, assembly GCF_020515755.1. Taxonomy (NCBI): domain Bacteria; kingdom Pseudomonadati; phylum Pseudomonadota; class Gammaproteobacteria; order Pseudomonadales; family Pseudomonadaceae; genus Pseudomonas; species Pseudomonas sp. B20. Next base: position 264,992 of record NZ_JAHPJG010000007.1, on the reverse strand, counting down.
TGACGCTTGTTGATCTCGCGGTTGAACAGCGCCAGTTGATGCTCAAGGCTGTCATAGTCGCTACGGATGTTGCGCAGGGTACGCGCGATATCCGTGACCGCAGCACGACGAGCCTTGCCCAGCGTAAGCGCTTCGTCGGTACGGTGTGCGTAGGCATTGATCAATAGCTGCAGGCGACGCTCCATGTCGTCCTCGCTGTCGAACTTGGCCACACCCTTGAGGCGAACCTGTGCGTACAGCGCTTCGATCTGCCCATCGCTGCGCAACAGACCCTGCCAACTGTCCTGGTAGTCGTTGAGCAGCGGCAACAGGTTATCCATGGAATCGTCGATCGGGTCCATGAACGGTGTGCCAAATGGCAGATCCGCAGGCAGCAACTGACGGCGACGTAGCGCGTCGTCCAGTGTGCGTTGCTTGGATTCCATATCGCCGATCTGACGTGCGATCAATTGCAGCTTGGCGGACAGTTGCTGCACGCGCTCGGTGAACGCGTCGCTGGAGCGTTTCAGTTCATCCTGAGCGGCTTCCATCTGCGCCAGTTCTTCCAGCTTGGTGGATTCCTCCGCGCTCAAGGTCTGGCAGCGGCGGAAGTCTTCAAGCGCTTTTTGCGCATCCAGCACTTGTTGATACAACGCTTCGGTCTGGGTCTTGCTCGCCGAGCGGTCGGCAGCGACAGCCTGCTGGGTTTTCAGTTGTTTGAGTTCTTTCTCCAGTCGCTCTTTCTGATCGCGCAACGCGGCGCGATCGGCCAGCGCCTGCAGGGCAGGAGGCTCGATGCTCGACAGGTTGATGGTCAGCCCTGGTACCGCGAACTGATCGCCCTTGAAGCCATCCAGAATGGTCTCCAGCGACTTGACCCACGCATCGCCATCATCCAGCGCAATGCCTTGCTCACCCAACGGCAAGCTGAACAGCGCGCTGTTGAACAGACGCATCAGACGTTCGACGTCCGGCTGGGAAAACTCTTCACGCAGACGGGCATAGCTGTTGTTGTCCGCATGATCGAGCTGTTGCTTGACCGACTTGAGGCGTTTTTCCAGGTCGCGCAGGCGTTCGTCCAGGTCTTCGGCGCTGAACTGCCGGGACTGGGCCAGCGCACCGGCCAGCTCATCGTGAGCGTCCTTGGCGGCGAGCAGCTGTTGCTCCAGCACCTTGACGTCATCGACCAGCGCAAAACGGTTTTTCAGTACCGACAGCTCGCCGACCCAGCGCTGGATGCTGCTGATCTCGCGCTCCAGGCGCATCAGTTCCTGAGTGCTGCTGCGCTGATCGTTCTGCATTTCATCCTGCTGAGCACGGTAATGCTCAGCCTGGATGACCAGCTCTTCCTTGCGCGCACCGGAGTAATCCGACCAGGTGCCGAGCAGCGAATCAAGGATCGGTGACAGACGATGCAGCTTGCCGCGCAAAACATCGCGCTGTTTTACGCCAGCGGCCAGCGCCTCGACCAGAGGGCCGGCCAGCACCAGCGAGTTGTAGTCCTGTTCCATACGCCGCACATCGCGGAAGGCTTCTTCACAGGCGGCAATATAGTCGACGCTGCCCGAACGCAGGCTGTGCTCGAAAGCATCCAGAAACAGCTGCTTGAGTTTGGCGGCGGTGATTTCACGCATGTGCAGCAGGTTGATGAACAGTGCGCGGAAGGTCTTGAGGCTCTGCTCGCTGGTGGAGCGCAAAGGGATCAAGGTCAGGTCCAGCGGAATCGACGTGTGGCCGCCGACCAGCAGACGGCGCAGTTCGTCAGGTTTCAGCTCGTAGGCTTTCAGGCCCTGGCTTTCCAGGTTGCTGAACAGCTCTTTCTGACGCAGGCAGGTGTCGTTCTTCTGGTAATGACCCAGATCCAGCTCGCCGGCATAGGCGAAGAACTGATGGCCGAAGCCGCCGCCCGGACCGCGACCCACGACGCCGATGACATGCGGGCCGTGAGGCAGGGAGACTTCCACCAGAATGTAGCTGGTGTCGGAGGCGAAGTAGAAGCGCCGCGATTGCTCCAGGCTATATTTGCCGAAGCTCATGTCCGACATGCGCGCCAGAATCGGGAACTGCAGGGCGTTGATCGAGGCGCTTTTGCCGAGGTTGTTCGCGCCATATACCGACAGCGGATTTTCCAGCGGGAACAGGCCGAGGCTGTAACCGGCAGTGTTCAACAGGGCAAAGCGGCGGATGCCATAACGTTCCTGGCTCATGTGTCCATCTCCTGTCGTTGCTCATCGGCGATTGCCCGGGCCAGCGCCTCTTCCTCGGTCTCTTCGCCGAATTCAGCCAGGTCCAGCGGGTCATCGGTTTCCAGCAGCTTTTCGTCGCTGTCGTCATCGATGAGCACAGGCGTCGGCAGGGGCAGGGCGCTATGCAGGCTGGCTGCCAGATCGCGGTCCTGTTGCACCGACAGGCACACATCGAGAAAACGGTGCATCGGGGGCAGGAAACGGTAGATGCCCACTTCCTCACTGGCAAAGCCCAACTGCGTCATGCGCCGCATGATCTTTTCTTCGAGCTCTTCCGGGGTCTGTACTTCAGCTTGGAGAAACAGGTCGCGGTACTTTTCCAGCATCGAAGGCAACTCGTCGCGGCCCAGGCTGCCACCGTCGAGCACCGACATGGGGTCACGGCCCTGATCTGCCAGATGCTCAACGAGGATGAAGGTGAACAGTGCCAGGCGCTGGGCGGTCTTGTTGACCTGCGCGGCAGCCAGTTCAGGCACGAAGTAATAAAAACCACGCGTGTCGCAGACCAGTTCGAAGCCCAGTGCCTTGAACAGCGTGCGGTACTGGTCCTGGCAGTTGGAGAGCTGAGCGTACAGCTCCGGGTCGCGGCGGCTGATGTGATAGCCCTTGAACAGCTCGCGAAAAATCGGCGCGAGCTGGGACATTTCGGATAGATCAAGATGCATGAACGGTGCTCTCGGAATGCTCGGCCTGCTCGTCTTTTGCAGCGAGCAGGGCAAAGGAGCGCAGGCTGACGCGGTGCTCCCGGGTGAAATATTCGCGACGCTCGAGGCGTTCACGGGCGAAGCGCTTGTCTCGCGACAGGCGCGAGAACCAGTAGAGCAGCTCGTCGGTCTCGCCGGTCGGCTCCTGCTCCAGCAACCAGACCATGAGGTCAGGCATCGGCAAGGCGTCTTCACAGCGTTCGAGCATCTCCTTGACCGTACGCGGTGCGCGTGGCGCCTGGCCCTTGCGGGTGCCGCTGGCCTTGGGGAATCTCGCGGGTTTGGGTTCAAAGCGCGCCAGGGCATACACGTAGGCCTCGACCTGGCTGGCACTGCCCAGGAACGTGCTTTGCGGACGGGTGAACATCGGCATGGCAGCCTGAGGCACTGCATCCAGCCCTTTGCGGCGAATCGCAGACAAGGCCAGCGCCGCGCCGCGGGTCACCGCGTTATGGCGACGCGCTTCTTCACGCAGTGGCAGCAGCAGTTCGCGCGCATGGCGCAAGGTCAGCTGGGCGCTGGTCTGCATTTCCAGAATGCGCGCGTGGGTACGCAGCAGCATGTCGTCGTCGACCAGATGACCGAGACGTTGTTGCTCGGTCAGCAGGCGCAGCAGGACGTTCTCGACCTTGCGCACGCCCTGCTCGAACGCACCGTCTGCGTTGACCAGTTGAATCATCGGCTCGACGTATTCGTCCCACGTCGCCAGCACTTCGGCGTAACGCTGGCGCAACGGGATCTGCCGGTCACTGGTCTTGGCCCGGTCGGCCACGGCGACCAGCGCCTGCTCGTCGTTGGCGAGCTTCTTGAGTACGTCGCGCACGCGCATGTCCAGCAGGCGCAGCTGTCTGGCCAGGTCGTTGGCGTCGCGAACCTCGAACGCGTCCTGAATGTAGCCGGCCAGTCGCTCCAGATGGCGCAGGTAGGCTTCGATTTCCAGGCACAGGCCCAGACGGTGCTCGCGGCGCAGGTACGACAGGAAGTCATGGATCTGTGCGTTGAGCTCGAAACGGTTCGGGCTTTTCGCGACGGGCACCAGAATGTCCAGACGGATCCACACGTCCAGCAGATTGGTGATGTCTTGCGGAGTGCTGTCCTGCTGCTGAGCGCCCAGTTGCAGGCGCAGCTCGCTCAGGCTCAACGTACCCTGGTCGAAATGTTCGCATAAGGGCTCAAGGAGCGCCCAGTGCTCGGCAAGGGCGCGCAGAACGCGCTTGGGTTCGATCATCGTTAGGCCGACTGTTGGCAAGTGAAAAGCGGCAATTGTACTGCATCAGCCGACTGATATTTCACCTGCGGGCGATATGCTGCAGCGCAAAAAGGCGAACAACGCTAGAATTGCGCGCTTAACTTATCCACAGGTGGCTGACCCTTGCTCAACGAGTCCCGTCGCCGCGCTTATTTGACCGCCATGCAGGTGGTCAACTGGCTGCCGCGCACAGAACTGCCATTCGCCGCGCCGTCGCGTCCGCAACTGCTTGTGCCGTTGCCGCCGCCGGTCGAGGTGCAACGTGTCGCGCCTGCTGCTTCGCCAGCGGAGCACACTGCGCCTGCCGAAACGTCGAACGTCGAGCCGATTGCCCGGCAGCCCGAGCGCCCGAGGGTCGAGGTGCCGCGCCCCTCACTGGCCAGCACGCGCACAGCCACCCCGGCCGCCGAAGAAGCCGAGCCGGCGCCGCCCAAGGCGCCGGTGATACCGCCACCGCGCTTTTCCCTGCAATTGTTGCGCGCCGGACGCTGCCTGTTACTGGTCGAACTCACCACGGGTCAGCCGTTTCAAAGCCGTGATCCTTCCTACCTGCTGCTCAAGGACATGCTGCGCGCCGCCGGTCTGCCCGACAGCCCGCAGATCATCGGCGAGCCCGTGCGCTGGCCGTTGCTGGTCCGCGGCCAGATGGACCAGGGCCCGGAAGCTGCGCGCGATTTCGTGCAGGGCTTCGTCGGCGCGCGGCTCGAGGACGAGCCTTGTGCCTGCCTGTGGCTGATCGGTCTGCCGTCGATGAAGTACGCCGGTGAAGCCGATGCCGAGTCTTACCACCGTGAACTGCAGATTGAAGGTCTGGGCACGGCCTGGGCGCTGCCAGGTCTTGAATTACTGATGGACGAGCCTGAGCGCAAGGCGGATGTCTGGAAAGCCATGCGTCGGCTGATGACGCGCTGGAAATCGATCGATGAGTGATGCCGTAACCTTCCGCCGCATGACCGAAGCCGACATGGACGCGGTGCTGAAAATCGAATACGCGGCGTTCAGTCATCCCTGGACACGCGGCATCTTTCTCGACGGGCTCAAGTCCTATGAGATCTGGCTGATGTTCGAGGGCGCGCAGCAGGTCGGACACGGCGTCATTCAGGTCATCATCGACGAAGCGCACCTGCTCAACATCACGGTCAAACCTGAGAACCAGGGGCGTGGTCTTGGACTGTTACTGCTCGACCACCTGATGAAACGCGCTTACCAGCTCAATGCACGGGAATGCTTTCTGGAGCTGCGTGACAGCAACCGCCCAGCCTATCGTCTGTATGAAAACTACGGTTTCAACGAGATAGGCCGGCGTCGTGACTACTACCCGGCATCCGACGGCGGCCGTGAAGATGCAGTAGTGATGGCCTGCACGCTGCTGGACTGAGTGTCCGGATCAGCGCTGGTTGCCGTCCAGCGGGTCGATGAGTGCCAATTCTTCCTCATCCAGCCCGTTGCCACCGCCAATGTCATCTTCATCGACTACGGTCAGGTCCAGGTCCGCCGGGTCGCCATCGCCCTGTTCGGACGGTGAACGGGCACCGTCTTCGCGGATCAGGGTTTCCGGAGACAGATCATCGTCAGTCGAATGGTGATCATCAGTGGATGCCCCCGTCAGGCCTGCCTCACGCACGCGCTGATCGGGAATTTCATGTTGCAGCTCGCCTTCAGGGATAAGATCGCCGATACGGCCCGGTTCTTCCTCGTCGAAATCGAGCGTCTCCATGGAGCCCATGCGGTCTTCGTTATCGTCGATGGGTTCCGGCTCGGTAGCACCGAACGGGCGGCGTGAATCATTCATGGGAAATCCTCATTTCAGGTGGTCGTAAAAAGTGGACCGGCCATGACTTTGAAGATTCCTTTTTGTTGACCGACGAGCCTTGGTGAATTTTGCCAGTAGTGGCAAACAGGCGTGACTTGAAGGATTCGACTCCAGTCCAAGGCTGGGCATCATTATCGAGGCGTCAAAGCATGAACGAGCTACAAGACCTGATTGATAACAATGCACGTTGGGCCGATGCGATAAAGCAGGAAGACCCTGAGTTCTTCGCCAAACTGGCCCGCCAGCAAACCCCTGAGTTCCTGTGGATCGGTTGCTCCGATGCACGCGTGCCGGCCAACGAGATCGTCGGCATGCTGCCGGGTGATCTGTTCGTTCACCGCAACGTGGCCAACGTCGTGCTGCACACCGACCTGAACTGCCTGTCAGTGATCCAGTACGCAGTGGATGTGTTGAAGGTCAAACACATTCTGGTCACAGGCCACTACGGTTGCGGTGGCGTGCGGGCGTCCATGCAGGACCGCCAGTTCGGCCTGATCGACGGCTGGTTGCGCACGATTCGTGATCTGTATTACGAAAACCGCGAGTTGCTGGCCAAGCTGCCGACCGAGGAAGAACGCGTCGACCGCCTGTGTGAATTGAACGTGATCCAGCAAGTGGCCAACGTCGGTCACACCAGTATTGTGCAGAACGCCTGGCACCGTGGGCAGAGCCTGTCTGTGCATGGCTGCATCTACGGCATCAAGGATGGCCGCTGGAAAAGCCTCGACGTGACCATCAGCGGTTTCGAGCAACTGCCGCCGCAGTACCGTCTGCGTCCGCAGGACTGACAGCCGTTGATCGCCAGCCAGCCTGTTGTTGCAGGCTGGCTGGCGAGTTTCGGCCCATCACAGCACGAAACGCTGCACCATCAGGTTCAGATCAGTCGCCAGCATCGACAGTGCGTTACTCGCGACGGTGGTCTGCTGCGCGCCTGAAGCGGTCTGGCTGGACAGCTCGCGAATACTGCTCAGGTTGCGGTCCACTTCGGTTGCCACCTGGGCCTGCTGCTCGGCGGCACTGGCAATCAGCAGGTTGCGGTCGTTAATGGTGGCGGTTGAATGAATAATCACTTGCAAGGCTTCGCTGGTCGAGGCGGCCTGTTCCATTGTCAGGCTGGCCTGGGTCGCCGTGTGGCGCAGCGAGCTGGCGGTTTGCTGAGTGCTTTGCTGCACGCCGCTGATCAGCCCTTCGATTTCCGCGGTGGAGGCACTGGTGCGCTGCGCCAGTGAGCGGACTTCATCGGCCACCACGGCAAAGCCGCGCCCGGCTTCGCCTGCACGAGCCGCTTCGATAGCTGCGTTCAGGGCCAGTAAATTGGTCTGATTGGCAATTGCGCGAATCACATCGAGGATGCTGCTGATGCTCTGGGTACGCTCGGCCAGCCCTTGCGCCTGATGCGACGAGTCCAGCACGTTTTCGGTCAGTTCCTTGATCGACAGAATGGTTGCCGACAGCTTGTCCTGCCCTTGTGCTGCCGCCTGGGTCGACGCCTCCGATTCGGTCACGGTATTGCTGGCGTTGCCTGCCACCTCGATGGCCGCCTGACTCATCTGATTGACCGCGACAGCGGCCTGCTCGATTTCAGTGTTCTGCAGCTGCAGATTGAGCGCACTGGCTTCGGCGATGCTGCCCATCTCCTGAACCGATTGCGACAACTGTGCCGCCGCTGCGTAGATCTGGTCAATCGTGCTGTGCAGGTTGGTGCGCATGCGCCCGAGGGTGATCAGCAATTGCGCGGTTTCGTCCTTGCCGTCCGGTATCGGGTGTTCGCTCAGGTCACCATCGGCAATGGTGCTGGCGATGTGTAGAGCCTGCCGCACCGGATGGATGATGCTGACGCTCAGGCGCCAGGCCAGCAACAGGGTCAGCGCCAGAACCAGGCCGATGGCGCTCAGCGCGATGATCCGCGTTTGCTCGTAGCTGGCGCTTGCGGCCTCTACAGCGGTGGCCGCACTCTGTTTGTTCAGTTCCCGCAACAGCTGCACCTGCATGTCCATCAGGTCGCCTTGCAGTGAGAGCATGGTGTTGGCCAGCATCCTGGCCTCGTCCAGCTTGTTCTGCTCGATCAGCGCGATCTGATCCTGCAAGCCGGGCATGAAAGCCTTGTAGGCATCCTGCAACGCAACAATCGAGTCATGCTCAGTGCCCGACTGAACGCGCGCGAGGTATTCCGAGAAGCCTTTCTCGACCTCGTTCCTGAGTTGTTCGACATTGATCTTGCTGTTGATGACGGCACCCGGATCGTCGGCGTTGGCGATCAGGCGGGTGGTTTCGCTGCGCAGTTTGACCAGACCGATGGCGATGGCATCGGCGGTGGCGATACTGGGCAGGGCGCCGCTCTCGACCGCCTCGCCCTGGGTGCGAATAGCCTGCATCTGCAACAGGCAGAACGCGCCCAGCGCGACCATCAGCAGGGAGGTGACGGCGAAGCAGATCACCAGGCGCAGCGTGATTTTGAAGCGGCGCAAGAGTGTTGTCGTTGTGGCTTGCCGGCGTAGGAAACGAGGCATCAATCTTTTCACGGCACACAACCCCTATAAACACGCGGACCTTCTCGGAGAGCCGTTTATAGGGTAATTGTGTGATGTCTTTATGACATCTACTGGATGATGGGTGGGCAGCCGACTATTCATGGCTGAGGGGGAGCAACTTCCTCCATCAGTTCATCCAGAAAGCGCTTGACCCGGTGGTGCCGGACTTTCGCCAGCTGTGCGCCCGTATCGGTCTGAAAACCGTCGGCCAGGTGCAGCAGCTTGGTGTGGAAGTGGTCGACAGCGAAATTTATGTCGTCGTAGGGGCGCTGGCTGGCATACGGATCATTCGGGTCGTAGAGCGCTCTGCCGAGCCGCCCTGATACGTAGAAGGTGCGGGCCACACCGATCATGCCCAACGAGTCGAGACGGTCGGCGTCCTGCAGTATTCTGGCCTCGAGGGTCAAGGGCGTGATCGCCGCCGAGAAGCTGTGCGCTTCGATGGCGTGGGCGACGGAGGCGATGCTCTGCTCGTCCCAACCCACTTCGGTTAACAACTCGCGGGCCCGCGTCGCTGCCAGTCGCGATGCGCTGGCGCGAAACGGCGAGTCTTTCTCGACCGAAACACAGTCATGCAGCAGCGTTGCCGCAATCAGGATTCGGGCATCGCCGCCTTCACAGTCACGAATGGCGCAGACGTTCTTCCAGACACGCAGCAAGTGCGAGACATCGTGCGAGTCGTCGATTTTCTCTGCGTGGGTGTGGGGTATCAGCAGGTTGGCCAGATCCTCGAAGGGGGTGAAGCTGGCGGCGGTCATGCGGTGGTCCTCGGGCGTCTGGTCAGGCATCAGCATTACAGACAATGCCGCCTGATAAAACCCTGTCACTGATCAAGAATATGGCTGATCTGGCCGGCAAGCAGCCCCGCACCCCGTGCGTTGAGGTGGTTGAAGTCCTTGTAGTACGAATGCAGGTCGCCGATCAGGCATTGCCTGTCCTTGCAGAAGGCGTCATCCAGCGTGATCAGGCTGATGTGTTTTGACTGGCTGGCACGCAGGAACAGCTGGCGGGTGAAACGCTGCAACAGGTCGTGTTTTTCCACCGGCACCGACAGTTCGCTGACCCGCTGTAATGCCTGCGCATCGTCTTCCGAAGCGTCCCGTGCCAGGCGGTAATAGAGACTTTCAGGGTTGATCATTTGCTGCGGCACCTGCGCAACGATGAACACCTCGGCGCCGATACTGCGGTAGGCCTCGATCGTGTCTTCGAGGGCCTGGCTGAATACTCTGCGCGAGGTTTCGCGGCTTTTCTGCGGATCGGCGCGTGAGGTCAGGAAATATTTGCTCATCGTCCTTTCGCTGTAATCGTCACCGGTATAGAGCGTCCAGCGCGCCACCAGCACGACCTTTTTGATCCGCTGCCGCTTCACGTAGTCGAATTCCCGAGCGGCCAGCGCTTCGCAGACCCCGTCAGCGTAGTTGCCGTTGGCCACGTCCACGCCGAGCAAGGGCAGGCAGCCGCCCAGGCCGATATGCGCGAGGGTTCTGCCCTGATCCCGGGCGGCGGCGTCGAACGTCGATAACAGCGCTTCGGAATGGCTGTCGCCGAACAGCGCCATGTCCGGTACTGCCTCCTTGTCAGCAAGGCCGAACAGGCAAAAATCGACGTTGCCGCTCTTGCCGTCCAGAGGCTGGTCGCATTTGTCGCGTATCAACGGGTCGGCGAATGCCTGATGCAGGTCCGGGTCGACAGCGAAACGCTGGGGAAAGCCGTTATTCACATAGCCGACCAGCCCCAGCGCGACAAACAGCGTTGAGGCAGCACCTGCTGTGGTGAAAATCTGACGACGATTGAAGGTGCCGGCCTTGCGAAACGGCTGCTCGACGAAACGCCAGCTCAGCCAGGCCAGCGCCAAAGACACAAGGGTAAGCGCCAGCATGAGTGGCAGGCCTGGCTCATTCAGGTTGTATTGGCGGGCAAAGGCGAAGACGGGCTGATGCCACAGGTAGGCGCTGTAGCCGAGCATGCCGATCGCGACGGGCGCACGTGAGCTCAGGGCGCTCCCCACCCAGGTCTTGCCATGGGCAAAGACGATGATCAACACCGCACCCAGCACGGGCAACAGCGCGTTGAGGCCGGGGAAGGGCGTGCTGCTGTCGAAACCGACCACGGCATAACCGATCAGCGAAATCCCCAGTAAAGTCGCCGCTTGATCGACAACGCTCGCGCGCCCGATGCTGCGCGGTCGCCAGGCAAAGTAGAAGGCGATGAACGAGCCCGCCAGCAATTCCCAGGCACGTGCCGGCAGCAGATAAAACGCGTTGCTGGTGGCTTGATGGGCGCCCAGTTGCGCCAGCGCGACGACGATCAGCAGCCCAATCAGCCGCTTGCGGCCCAGGCCCCAGGCCAGCATCAAGAGCAGCGGGAAGAACAGGTAGTACTGTTCCTCCACCGCGAGCGTCCAGGTATGCAACAGCGGTTTGAGTTCTGCCGTGGCGTCGAAATAGCCGCTTTCCAGCCAGAACAGCACGTTGGATGAAAAGGTCGGCACCGCCACCAGGCTCTTGGCGAAGTATTTCAGGTCAGACGGATCGAGCGTCAACCACGCGACAGGCAGGCAGATCAGCATCACCACGAACAGCGCAGGCAGGATGCGCCGCGCACGTCGTTCATAAAAGTTGATCAGCGAGAACCGCCCTCTGATCTTCTCCGCGATGATGATCGAAGTGATCAGATAGCCGGAGATCACGAAGAAGATATCGACGCCTACGAACCCGCCGCTGAACAGCGGCAAGCCCGCGTGGAACAGAATGACCGGAATGACCGCGAGCGCGCGCAGACCATCGATCTCGGGCCGATAGCCGAGTGCCGGGTTGTGAGGGATGCCCATGTGATGTGCTCATGCAGTAAGTGGCAAGAGACGGTAAATGCACGCTGCAATAGCTACCGCCAGCGCGAGGCGCAGGGGTCGTGTAAGGAGAGGACGAAGAGGAGTTGCCGGACAGAGCGTGCTGTATTTTTTAGTTCAGGTCTTCGCTTCTGTCCAATGACTGAAGCAGGTTTATGACGACAGATCAGTCTCTTCCCACCTGAAACGGGAAAAGCCCTTTATAATGCATGGTTTTACCCCTCCTCGATGCGAGAACCATTGTGAGCTTACCGTCCTGCCCGAAATGCAATTCCGAATACACCTACGAAGACGGCAGCCTGCTGATCTGCCCGGAATGCGCCCATGAATGGTCTGCCGACGCCGCTGGCGCCGATGCGTCCGATGACGTGAAAGTCATCAAGGACTCAACGGGCAACGTGCTGCAGGACGGCGACACCATCACGGTGATCAAGGACTTGAAAGTCAAAGGCTCTTCGCTGGTGGTCAAGGTCGGCACCAAGGTCAAGAACATCCGCCTGGTCGATGGCGACCATGACATCGATTGCAAGATCGACGGCATCGGCGCGATGAAGCTGAAGTCGGAGTTCGTCCGCAAGGTTTGATTCTGCCGGGCAATGGCTTTAGCCTGAACGCCTCGCCGGTCCTTCGACTGGCGGGGCGTTCATGTTTCCGGGCGCGCCAGGGCTGTTTTTCCTGAACAGGTGAATACCGTGCCGAACACCCCCGCCCCGTATCTGAAACCCGATGAATGTGTCGTGCTGTTCGATGGCGTCTGCAAGCTGTGCAATGGCGTGGTGAAGTTTCTGATTCGCCATGATCCGCATCGGCGTCTGCGCTTGGCCGCAGTGCAGTCCGAGCAAGGTCAGGCATTGCTGAAATGGGCCGGGCTGCCGCTCGACGATTTTCATACCATCGCGGTTATCGTCAACAATCGGGTGTTCGTACGCTCGGACGCCTTTCTGCACATCATGGGGCTGTTGCCCGCGCCGTGGCCGCTGCTCAAAGTGCTGGGGATTTTTCCACGCTTCCTGCGGGACTGGGCCTACAACCGTATCGCGCTCAACCGATATCGCCTGTTCGGGCGCTATGATCACTGCCTGTTGCCGTCGCCCGAGCACCGGCAGCGCTTCCTTGACGGCTGACGACCGGCGGTCATTTGTAAAGTCTGTCAGGTACGCACGGGTTGTGATCCACTCTTGTGGTCCGTAGAATTCGTGTCATCTGGCTTCACTCCCCATATCCACAATAATCCACTTTGCACACTGCGCCCGATTCAGAAGGTCGAGCGGAGCGTTTTTGCGTTGGTTTTTCAGTGGGGCGAGCCGCGGTTTTGCATACAGGTGTCAGGCGTGCGTGTGCACGCGTGGCGATCGGCCTTCGGGTCGGAACATTTTCAGGGCGTTGTGATTCTTGATAACTTCACCTCCAAACGAGCAGGCAGGTAGCTGGCTTGGCGTATTCGCGCTGGCCTTGGCGGCCTTCATTTTCAATACCACCGAGTTTGTGCCGATCGGTCTGCTGAGTAACATCGGCCAGAGCTTCGAAATGACCCCGGCCCAGGTCGGGCTGATGCTCACGATCTATGCCTGGGTTGTGTCGCTGATGTCGTTGCCGATGATGCTGGCGACGCGCAACATCGAGCGCCGCAAGCTGCTGATGTTCGTGTTCGGGCTGTTTGTGGTCAGCCACGTCCTCTCCGCGATCGCCCCCAGCTTTGCGATCCTGCTGGTGAGCCGGGTCGGTATCGCGTTTGCACATGCGGTGTTCTGGTCGGTCACGGCATCGCTGGCCGTGCGTATCGCACCGCCCGGCAAGCAGGTTCAGGCGCTGGGCCTGCTGGCGACCGGTACGTCGCTGGCGATGGTGCTGGGTATTCCGCTGGGCCGCGTGCTGGGTGAAGCCCTGGGCTGGCGGACCACCTTTCTGGGCATCGCCGGCATCGCTGCGCTGGTAGTCTTCCTGCTGGTTCGCGCGCTGCCTTTGCTGCCCAGTCAGAACTCCGGCTCATTGCGCAGCCTGCCGATCCTGTTCAAGCGCCCGCGGCTGATGGCGATCTACCTGCTGACCGCCATCGTGGTCACCGCGCATTTCACCGCCTACAGCTATATCGAGCCGTTCACCCAGACTGTGTCTCGACTCAGCGGCGAAATGACTACGATCCTGCTGCTGGTCTTTGGCGGTGCCGGGATCATGGGTTCGATCATCTTCAGCCTGTTCAGCGACCGCTTCCCCAACGGGCTGTTGATCACCGCCATTGGTACGCTGACCCTGTGCCTGCTGATGCTGTTGCCGCTCTCAGGGGATGCCGTGACGCTCGGCACGCTGACCATTATCTGGGGCATGGCGATCATGTGCTTCGGCCTGACCTTGCAGGCGCGCGTGCTGTCGCTGGCACCTGATGCGACCGATGTGGCGATGGCGCTGTTCTCGGGCATCTTCAATATCGGTATCGGCGGCGGCGCGCTGCTTGGCAGCGTGGTCAGCAGCCATCTCGGGGTTGCCAATGTCGGCATCGTCGGCGGCCTGCTGGCCCTCGGCGGGCTGGGGTTGTGCTGCTATACAACGCATCACTTCGGCAAGGTCCGGCCTGCTGCCGAGATGCAGGCCGAGAGCAAATAGGGCGCGCATAAAAAAGCTCGCTGATCGCGCAATGTGTTCAGCGAGCTTTTTGGTCTGGCTTGCAGGTCAGGCTTTAAGCCGACCCAGCCACTCCAGCGACGTTCTCCAGATACAAATCCCCAGAAAATACGCCGACATCGCCAGCCACAACCCCATGACCACCGGGCCGTTGTGCGGGTGGTTGATGATCAGCAATGCGCTGGACAGCAACCATACGGTGGTCACCGCGATATTGAGCGGCATGAAGCGGCGCACGCGGAAAGGGTGCAGGAACTTCATGCGGGTCATGGTCAGCAGCGCCAGGGCGATGATGGTGATGAACGTCAGCCATGGGGCCGGTGACAGAATGTAGAGGCACAGTGCAACGACGTTCCAGGCGGCGGGGAAGCCCTGAAAGTAGTTGTCCTTGCTTTTCATGTCGACGTTGCAGAAACAGAACAGCGACGAAACCAGAATGACCGAAACACTCAGCAGCAGCGTGTAATCCGGGACCGGTATATAGCGGTAGATGAACAGTGCCGGGATGAACACGTAGGTCAGGTAGTCGATGACCAGATCCAGTACCGAGCCGTCGAAGTGCGGCAGTACCGACGTGGTGTTGACCTTGCGAGCCAGTGAGCCGTCGACTCCATCGACGATCAGGGCCGCGCCCAGCCACAACAGGCAGGCTTTGGGTTCGTTGTTGAACAAGGCAATGGTCGCCAGGAACGCAAGGACTACGCCGGTGGCGGTGAAGCCATGTGCCCCCCATGCGTTGAGTCTGGCTATGCGTTGATTGGTTATCACGGGGGCGCTCTCCAGGAAGTAATGCTTGCCAGGGTGTGCCGCAAACCTGACCGGTAGCAACTATCGACCCGGCAATTGCCGATAAGTTTAGCGGTGACTATCCCTTGTTTCCCGGTTGTTTTCCAGAAAGCCACGCTCTTCGTCTGATCACGGGTCTCTGTATTCTTCCGGTTCGACGAAACAGGTAGGCGCGTCACCGTTGGCATTGAGTTGGTTGATCAGGGTCGGCTGGCCCTGTTCATTGAACAGTACCTGCCCGACACCTGCCGAGTTCCATAAGCGTTCACCGGCCTTGCTGTGCTCGGGCGTGCGCGGAACAACCTTCATCAGGCGGCGCTTGGTGAACCAGTTAAGAGGTGAGCGGGGAGAGTATAACCAGCGATTCAGCCGATCAAAAGTGTCGAGTAGACGACGGGGGAATTCATTCTTGATGCCACTGCTGGTGATCTGCCAGATGTGAGGCCCGCCGCTGCGCTGGCGAATCAGGATTTCGTAGACGAACGAGTAATGCACATCGCCCGACAGGATCACGTAATTGCCCGGGGTTCTGGAGTGGCGAAAGATGTTCAGAATCACGTTGGCAGCACCACGGTGCGCCATCCAGTTCTCCGCATCGACCAGCAACGGATAGCCACACCAGCTGAAGATACGTTGTATTGCCTCGATCAACTTGACACCGAAAACGGGGGCAGGTGAGACGATAATCGCTGATTTATGGTCGATCAGCTCCTGTTGCAGTTCACTGAGCGCTTCCCAGTCCAGCAGGCCGGACGGGTGATTGAAGTTCGACTCGCTGCGCCAGCGCCGGGTTCGGGTATCCAGTACCACCAGTGCCGGGTGGGTCGGCAGCACGTAATGCCATTGCTGAAACTTCAACAACTGATCAATCAACTGGTCCTGGGCCTGGCTGTCCAGCCAGTTGTCGTTCGACACGGCGTCGCTGCTCAGTGCATGAGCCTGTTTGATCAGCCCGTCGAGCGCATCCGGGTTATTGCCCCAGCCCTGGCACAGCAGATAGGCGAGCAGGGCGTTACCGATGATGCGCTTGGAGAAGGGATGGCCGTACGCGGTTTGCTCCCAGTTCGCCGACAGGTTCCAGTCATCGGTGATGTCGTGGTCGTCGAAAATCATCATGCACGGCAGATGCGCCATCGCCCGCGCTACGCCGCCCAGGCCCTCGGCAAACGCCTCGACCAGATGCTGCTCCCTGGCGTAGCGCTCGACTTCCCCGTCTTCCAGTTGCGGCCTGCCGGGTTCGATCAGGGTCCAGGGCGTGGGTGACCAGACCAGCAGGTACATCGCCATGACTTCCGCCAGGGTGACCAGATGGTTATCCGCTGTGCTGCTGGTGAATACCGGTTTGCTGGTGCCGCCGAAGAAGCGCTCGCGCAGTGTGTCGTTGCTTTTCAGGGCCGGCAGCAGGTCGGCACGCTGGTAATAGCTGGCCGGATGCGCATAGAGACGAGGGCTGTCATCGACGATGGCACCGTCGAGTCGCTCGTCGAACAACCCCAGCCGTTCGATCAAGACATGGATGGCGCGCAGCATTGGCCCGGCGACATCGTCGGCGTAAATCTGATCGCCGCTCATCATCAACAGCGCAGGGCGTTGCAGCGGCTCCTGGATATCGGCCAGCAGGCGGTCTACGCAAAGCAGACCTTCGGCCGCGCTGTGGTGCGGCTTGCGGCACGAGCCATGCAGCAGGTGGTCAATGCTGCTGCGCACCACGAAGTTCGGGTAGCGGTGGCCCTCGTACAGCAAGTGCGGCGCCCACTCGGCAATACCGCCTTCGTCCTCCACAAGCAGGTCGTAATCGATCCAGGTGTCGCGCGGCAGTTCGGCTTCCAGTTGCAGGTCGATCAGGTGAATGAACGCATGGCGCCCAATTGCGATGACCTGACACTGCCGGTCGTCGAGTACGTAATCGTTGAAGCTCGCAGTGGGGTCATCAGTAGCGGCATGGCGCAGGCGCACGGTCAGGCGCAATGGACGGGACCCTACCAGCCACAACACCAGGCGGCTGGCTTCCTGGCGGCGCAACAACGGGCCGGCAAGGATAGACGGCAGCGAAGTGAGTTGATCAAAGGAAGAAGCTGACATCCTGACTCATGGCTCTGTGGGATATAGGCGGGGATGGTAACGCAACAGGCCTGGAAAGTTCTTGTTACACCACGCGAACGCGTGTTTCCGGACATTGCAGACCATGCAAAACGGTGCGCTCAGCCTCATTCATATGAAGACTTTGTTAACCGCCTGCAGAGTGCTCTGAAAATGCCGATATACACCTATGCAGAGGGCATCAGAATTCCATAAGGTTTTATGGCGTTATGCCATATTTGCTCATGAGGGTTCCCGCTATGAAATGGTTTTACAACGCAAGGCTGTCCGCCAAGTTGTTTATGTCTTTTGCGCTGTGTGCGCTTTTCACCCTTGGGGTGGGCGTAATAGGCAGTCGCGGCGTCAGTGCCCTGTCCAGCAGCCTTGATAACGTGTTTACCAACAGCCTGCTGTCGGTTACAAAAACCGGCGAGGTCAAGGCCTCGGTCATTGCTCAGAACCGTGATCTCTATCGTTTATTGGCCGCCATGGCAGGCAATGCGCCGCAAAGCGTCAAGGACGATATTCTCGCGAGCATGACCGCCAACAAGACTCAAGCTGAAAAGAGCTACGCCACTTACAGGGCTACGCCGCTTGAAGATGACGAGCGCGCTGCCGGTGATCAGATGGACAGAGACTGGCCTGGCTATCAGGCGCTCATCGAGCAGGCCAAAGGCACTGCCCTGTCCGGGGATATTGCGGGTGCGAGAGCGATCATCGACGGTGATGTTCGCAGCGGTTACCTGAAGGTCATGGATCAGCTGACCACCATCGTCAATTCCAATAATCGTCAGGCAGGGGAGGCCGCTGTAGCTTCCGACCAGACACAGGACGCAGCGCAACGAAATCTGTACATCGGCATAGGTTTGTCATTCTTTGCCGCGTTTGTGATGGGCCTGTTCATAAGTCGTGCCATCAGCACGCCAATCAACACTGCGGTGACCAATGCCCGGCGAATTGCCAGCGGTGACCTGACGCTGCCGATTGCCAGTCAATATCACGATGAAGCGGGCATGATGCTGGTTGCCCTGAGCGATATGCAGGACAACCTGAAAAGCACGATCGGGCAAATATCCAGCGCTGCCGACCAGTTGGCCTCGGCTGCTGAAGAGCTGAATGCCGTGACTGAAGAAAGCAGTCGCGGTCTGATACGTCAGAACGATGAGATTCAGCAGGCCGCTACGGCAGTGAACGAGATGACCGCTGCGGTCGAAGAGGTCGCGCGTAACGCCATGTCGACGTCGGAAGCCTCCCGACAGACCAGCACCGACGCGGCTGCCGGACGTGATCAGGCCCGTGATGCGGTGAATGCGATCAATACCGTCAGTGCCGAGATCAGCAGTTCGACCACCATGGTCGAAGAGCTCGCCGGGCGCGTCCGTGAGATCGGGCAGGTGCTGGACGTGATCCGTGGGATCGCCGAGCAGACCAACCTGCTGGCCCTCAACGCCGCCATCGAGGCCGCACGTGCAGGCGAGCAGGGTCGCGGCTTTGCTGTAGTGGCAGACGAAGTGCGGGCGCTGGCCGCTCGAACCCAGGCGTCCACCGGCGAAATCGAAACCATGATTGGCAGTGTCCAGGCCAGTGCCGATCAGGCCGTGCGGGCCATGGGCAACAGTCGCACCCTGGCCAGCAACACACAAACCCTGGCTCAGGCCACAGGGCAGTCGCTGGAGCGCATTGCGCAGAGCGTCGCCGAGATCAACGACCGCAACATGTTGATTGCGACAGCCTCCGAAGAGCAGTCTCACGTTGCGCGCGAGGTGGATCGCAACCTGGTCAACATTCAGGACCTCTCCGCCCAGACCGCCGCAGGTGCGCACCAGACCAGTGCTTCAAGCCAGGAGCTGTCGCGTCTGGCCATTTCCTTCAACAATCTGGTGGGCAAGTTCAAGGTCTGACGCAAGTCTCAGGCCGTTGTGTTCGGCAGGCGCTTCTGGAAAAAGAAGCGCTTGTTGCCGGGCGGATAGTCGTCAATCTGGCCAAACTCGGTGTAACCGTGGCGGCGATAGAAATCGGGGGCCTGGAAGTCGAAGGTATCCAGCCAGATTCCCGTGCAGCCCTTTTCAACCGCCAGATCCTCGGCCATCTGCATCAGACGCGAGCCCATGCCTTGCCCACGGGCCTGTTCCGGCACGACCAGCAGTTCGATGAACAGCCACTCATAAAGAATGCGAGCATGCAGGCCGCCGAGGACTTCCCGGGTTTGATCATCGCGAATGAACATCGCCACTTTCTCGGACTTGCCGTCGCCCGCCTGCTCGGCGTTGAAACGTTTCAGTGGTTCCAGAATCGCCAGACGATCCTCTTCCGTAGGGTTGGTGCTGACGTCAATGTGAATGCTCATGCGATGGCTCCCAGCCTTGGTGTGCGCCGAGATTAAAGTGGCAGGGGCGCGGCGTAAAGCAGTATCCTGCGGTGTTTCATTTCACGCAAAGCACACGCAATTACGTCCGGCGCGCTTGGCCGCGTATAGGGCATTGTCAGCCGCACCAATCAGGTTCTCGGCACTGGTCAGAGGCGCTGTCGCACAGGCCACGCCGAGGCTGATGGTGACCAGCGCGTTTTCGCCCAGCACCGGGTGCGGCAACTTGAGCTCGGCAACCGCGCTCTGCAGGGCCCCGGCCACTTCTCGGGCCTGCACGGCATCGCCGATCATCAGCACCAGCACCTCTTCGCCGCCGAACCGGAACGCCACAGCACCATGGTCATGCGCGCTTTGCTGGACTTTCTGACAGAGCAATCTGAGGCAGGTATCCCCTTGCGGATGCCCGTAGTTGTCGTTGTAGGATTTGAAGTGGTCGATATCCAGCAGGATGATGGCCACGTTCGCCGGCGTATTGCGAGCGTGCTCCCAGACGGAGGTCATCACTTCGTCCTGGTAGTGTCGATTGAACAGCCGGGTCAGCCCGTCGGTACGCGCGAACTCCATCAATTGCACTTGAAGCAGGCGTCCGCGAAGCGCAAACAGGTAGCTCATACGGCCTGCCCGCTCCAGAAAGTAGGAGGCCATCAGCAGCAGTGCCACTGTCGAGACGAACAAAACGGCGTTGGCCTGCCAGATCACGAAGTCGGCGAAGTCGGCAATGTAAGTAGCCACCAGCTGGATGATCAGCATGCACGACATGGCGACAGCGGCATGGCGCAACGGCAATTGCTGGATCATGGTGCAGTAGACCATGATCAACAGCATGCCGAGTTGATAAAAGATTTGATAAGGGCTGTCGCTGTGAATCATGACCAACAGCGGCATGAGCGAGCACGCTACCGTGGCGAATGCAGCGATCGTTTCCATCGCCCAGCGCGTGGAAACCCGTTGAGCCAGCATCAACAGCACGATAAACATCGGCGTCATCAGGCACAGACGGCCCACGGCTACATAGAAAAATACATCCCGCAGTATCAACCAGTCGCTGATCAGGAACAGGTTGTAGATCAGACTGCCGCCAATCCCTACCGCCGTCAGGAACTCGCGCCGCGGTAGCCGGGTTTCGTCCTGATAGCGTTGCTCAAGAACACGGCTGAAGCGTAACGAGCCAACACCTGAAGCGATCGTCTGCTCGACCTCGGCAAGGAGTTGCGCATCTTCAAGATTGGGACGTTCAAGGGCAGAAACGAGCATGTGACACCGGTACATTAACATCGAGAGACGTAGGACATCATGAGTGATGTCTTAGTGCTATCAATGTATCGTGTCACCAGTCCAAAGTCGACCGGTGGTGGCCGCTGCCCGTAAGCATAAGGCTTCAACTGGTGTCCTGTACCTTTGGTCACCGACGTTCTGGCTATCGCGCAGGACGATGGTGAGTTTCTCGATGCAACATCGGCCGTCAGCTGCGCGATGCAGAGGTATCTGAAAAATGACTGCTTGCACTTCAGATCCCCATCTATAGTGGTCCTATGCTTCGACTCAAACAATGTGGGCTGCTTTCGAAGCGACCGCGCCGGGATTCATGAATTTATCTCGGCATAATAAATGAAGCCAAGCGAACCCAGACCGAGCTCCTATTTATGAATACACCTCAAGACTCTGTAATGATCACAGGTATCACTGGCCAGGACGGCGCGTATCTGACTCAACTTCTACTGGAGAAAGGTCATAAGGTTTACGGCACCTATCGCCGTACCAGTTCGGTCAATTTCTGGCGTCTCGAAGAGCTTGGCGTAGCCAGCCATCCGAATCTGCACCTGGTTGAACATGACCTGACTGATTTGAGTGCCAGCATCCGCTTGTTGCAAAAAGCCGAACCCACTCAGATTTACAACCTGGCGGCGCAAAGTTTTGTCGGTGTTTCCTTCGATCAACCGATAACGACTGCCGAAATTACCGGCTTGGGTGCAGTCAACCTGCTCGAAGCGATACGCATCGTGAACCCCAAGATACGTTTTTATCAGGCGTCGACCTCCGAAATGTTCGGCAAGGTACAAGAAGTTCCACAGGTCGAAAGCACGTCGTTCTATCCGCGCAGCCCTTATGGCGTCGCCAAGCTTTATGCGCACTGGATGACGGTCAACTATCGGGAGTCCTACGGGATTTTTGGTGCCAGCGGCATTTTGTTCAACCATGAGTCTCCGCTGCGCGGCAAAGAGTTCGTCACCCGCAAAATAACTGATTCTGCAGCACGTATTTCACTGGGTATGTCGCAACTTCTGGAGTTAGGCAATCTGGATGCCAAGCGTGACTGGGGGTTTGCCAAAGAGTACGTGGAAGGCATGTGGCGCATGTTGCAAGCCGACGAGCCCGACTCATTTGTACTGGCGACCCACAGATCCGAAACGGTTCGTGACTTTGTGGCCATGGCGTTCAAGGCTGTCGACATAGATCTGGAATGGAAAGGCAGCGCGGAGAACGAGCGGGGTATCAATGTGGCGACGGGCGAGACACTCGTTCAGGTCAATCCCAAGTTCTACCGCCCCTCTGAAGTCGAGTTGCTAATTGGCAATCCTGAAAAAGCCAAGCGGGTGCTTGGTTGGGAGGCAAGTACTAGTCTTGAGCAACTCTGTCGTTTGATGGTGGACGCAGATTTGAAGCGTAATCGGCAAGGGACATCGTTTTGAGCAACCCTTTCTATGCTGTACGACGTGAGCCTCAGGCGCTCGATCAAAGCGCCACTTGCACTGAGGCGTGATGACTCAAACCATTTCAGCTACCTCATCGCGCCAGTAATTCAACAGCGTTGCGAGCGTATCCTGAAGTTTCGTCGTGGGCTCCCAGTCAGTCACTGTGCGGAGAGCGGAGTTATCGCCGAACGCGCTGGGTATGTCGGACGGCCGCATTCTGTCTGGATCGTTGACCACCTCTATCGTGCTTGAGCTCAGTGCCGTGAGTTGAGTAAGTATGGCCTTCATGCTTGTGGGCTCGCCACGGCAAATATTCATGCAACGAGGATGGGCTTGCCGCGTGTCGGCCATTTTCAACAGGGCGATATACGCATCGCACACATCACTTACATCGAGAAAGTCTCGCTCTGCTTGCAGGTTGCCAACTTTCAACTGTGGTGCCTGCCTGCCTGCTTCTATCAAGGCTATCTGACGAGCAAATGAGGCCGTTGCGAAGTCAGCTGATTGCCCTGCACCAATATGATTGAAAGGGCGTACGACGATACCTTTCTGTCCACGACGAAAGTTCTCGTGGAAGGCCGTTTCAGCAGCGAGTTTGCTGGCGGCATACGGGTTCATCGGCCTGCATATGCTGTTTTCGTCGAGGGCAATACCCTGCTTGAACGCCTCGCCATAAACCTCCGATGAGCTCACAAACAGCACAAATGCCTGTGGACTCTGGCGTTGTAGTGCCTGCAGAAGGTTCATGCTTCCCATGACATTGGTTTGCCATGTCGTCAACGGGTCCTCGAAACTGGCGGGTACGTGAGTGATTGCGGCCAAATGGACAACATGAGTGGGGTTCGATTGGGACACTGCGTGCTCTAAGCCAGAAGCATCGCGAATGTCACAATGCAGCGATTCGGCAGCATGACTGGACCTCGGAGACCCAGGGCTCACCAATGCAGCTACATGATGTCCTGCCTGCTGTAGCTTTCGACACAGCATCTGCCCGACGAAACCGTTTGCACCAGTGATCAGAATGCGTTGCATCGTGTGGCCTCCTCGTGGCGCGTGCTGCAAGTAAGTGAGTTTAGCAATGGTGGGGCGATCTGTCTGACCCTCTGCGTATGCCCTTTGTTTCGCTTTAGAGACGCCCTTCAGCAGGCTGGTAAATTCAAGAATTTTGCATTTAAAGCACCGCAGGCGCCGGGGACAACATACACCAATCCAATCTGCCACCATCAGACGAAATGCCTTAAACCCGTCTACGCTTGTGTCGATATATACGTACAACCTCACTATGGGTGCCGTCATGTTCAACGCTCGCTTGAAAAAGGAATTACAGGCACAAAAGGCCGAGTTATCCATGTACCGGCAGATGCAGAAAGGGATGGATGCGCAAATGGTCTGTCTGACTCTGGACGCCAGCTACCACATCGTCCACGCCAATGAAAACCTTCTCAGCGCGCTTGGCTACTCGCTCGAGCAAGTGCTGGGCAAGGATCTCGACCACTTGGTGCCTACTTACGTCAAACAGCTGGATTGCTACCGCAGTCTCAAAGTGGCGGTGCAAAAGGGCGAGTCGGTCATCGACAGGTACCGTTTTCTGCATGCCGATGGCCGGCTGGTGTGGATTCGCGCCCTCTGGCAGCCGGTGCTGGATGAGCAGGGCAGGCTGATGACGTTGCAATGCTACGGATCGGACATCACCCAGATTGTCGAAACGGCTGCCGAGAACTCTGCGTTTATTCAGGCATTGTTGCGCTCGACCGCCGTGATCGAGTTCGATCTCAGCGGCCAGGTATTGACCGCCAATGATCAGTTCCTGCGCGGCATGGGTTACAGCCTGGCGCAGATCAAGGGCAAGCATCACAGCATCTTTTGTGATCCGGCAGAAACCTCTCAGGCGTCTTACCGGGAATTCTGGGCCATGCTCAACCGTGGCGAGTTCGTGGCCGGGCGCTTCAAGCGTATCGACAGCAGCGGGCGTGAGGTCTGGCTGGAAGCAACCTACAACCCGGTCCACGATGCTCAGGGCAAACTCTACAAGGTGGTCAAGTTCGCCACGATGGTGACCGACCAGGTGGCCCGCGAAGAAGAAGTCAGTCAGGCCGCCAGCGTGGCGTTTGAAATCTCCCAGCAGACCGACGTCAGCGCTCAGCGCGGCGCGGATGTGGTGCAGAACACTGTAAAGACCATGCGCAAGATCTCCGAAGAGATGCAGTCGGCTTCCTCGGGCATCGAAGCGCTGGGCAAACAGTCATTGCTGATCAATTCCATCGTGCAGACCATTGGTGGCATTGCCCAGCAAACCAACCTGCTGGCACTCAACGCCGCCATCGAGGCCGCACGTGCCGGTGAGCAGGGCCGGGGCTTTGCCGTAGTGGCTGACGAAGTCCGCCAACTGGCAGGCCGCACCAGCGCCGCAACCGAAGAAATCGTCAGCGTCGTGCAGCAAAATCAGTCGCTGGCCGATGAGGCGGTACGCGGTATGGCCAACAGCCGCACCCAGGCGGAACAGGGCCTGATGCTGGCCAACGAGGCCGGTGCGGTGATCGTCGAGATTCAGGAGGGGGCCAAACAGGTAGTGGGCGCCGTGGGGCGGTTTGCCAATCAGTTGAAATAATCCTGCTGTGCCTCTGTTGCATGGCGCAAACGCCTAAAGACCGTCAATGCGGGCTTTAGGCGTTTCAATGTTGACTCATGTTCAGGCTTCACACCGCAACAGCCCCCGCCTTGCCAGCCTCCACCACAAAACCCTTGAGCGTCGACACGCTGGCAGCAGGATCCAGCACATCCGACACCACTTGAAAGCGGGTCTGCATCTGTTGCTCGCTCAGGTCGACTGCCACATAGCCGCGTTGACGGCTGTCGAAGAACTTCACATGTGGGTTGAGGCCGAGAATGCTGTTGAAGGCGTCGAACGGTGGTCCGCTGGAGGTTACCGAAGTGCCGACGAATTCGGTGGCGACGATGGCTGAGTCCGGATTGCCGGCGTCGGCGTGCAGGTCGGTGGTCCAGAACGAATGGATATCGCCACCCCAGAACACCGGGTTGCGAGTCTGGTGGCGTTGCAGGGAGGCCAGCACGCGCTCGCGGGTGGTCATGTAGCCGTCCCAGCCGTCGGTCCAGTGGCCCTGCGCCTGGGTCTTGAGATCTCGCTGTTCCAGTGGCGCGACCAGCAAATCCTGGGCAATGACATTCCACTGTCCGGGAGATTCGGCGAAGCTGCGGTCCAGCCAGGCTTCCTGTTCCCAACCGAGCATGGTGCGTTTCGGGTCACGCAGATCCGGGCAGTCGCTGGGCGCGACGTGACCTCGACGGCTGCCGTTGGCCTGGATGCAGGGTTGCTCGGAACGGTACTGTCGACCGTCCAGTACGTGAAAACGTGCCAGACGCCCATAGTCGAGGTTGCGGTAGATACGCATCTCCTGTCCTTTGGGCAGGCTGCTGGCGCGCAACGGCATGTGTTCGTAAAACGCCTGATAGGCGGCGGCCCTGCGGCGCAGAAAGCTGTCCACCGGCACGTTGGGGTCCTGTGACCACTGGGCGGCGTAGTCATTTTGCACTTCGTGGTCGTCCCAGGTGGCGACGCTCGGCGCACAGGCGTGCAGCGCTTGCAGGTCGGGGTCGGTCTTGTACTGCGCGTATCGGTTGCGATAGCCCGCCAGGTCCATGGGGTCAGGTGTAGCGTGGTGACGCGGGAACCGAGTGTTTTCCGGGGACACGTTCATCTCATAGATGTAGTCGCCAAGAAAGAACACCAGGTCCGGGCGCTCCGCGGCCAGGTGTCGATAGGCGCTGAAGTACCCGGCCTCCCAGTGCGAGCACGACACGAAGCCGAACCGCGCCGAGGCCATGGCACTTGCCAGCGGTGCAGTGCAGGCCTGCCCGACAGCGCTTTGCGCCCCCAGGCTCTCGAACTGATACCAATAAGGACGTCCAGGCTGCAAGCCGCTCACTTCGACATGCACCGAATGGGCAAGGCGCGGGTGGGCGGTGGCCTGTCCTGTGCGGACTACGTGAACCATGGCCACATCGCTGGCGATCTTCCAGCGCACCTCGACAGGTTTGTTCAGCCCGCCATCACCCGAGGGCGTCATCACCTTGGGTGCCAGACGTGTCCATATCACGAAGCCGTCCGGCAACGGATCGCCAGACGCCACGCCAAGCGTAAATGGATAATCGACCCCCGCGCTGCGCGAAAACGGGCTGAGGATCGACAGCAACGTGGCACCGGCGACTCCGGTAATGATGCGTCGACGGTCGGGGTTGAAATCGGTCATGACGTGGCCTCCGACGATGCGTATTCCGAGCGCAACAGTCCGAACAGCAACATGTTCTTGAACACACCGTTTTTTAGAAATGCCTCTCTGGTACAGCCCTCATACGATAGCCCGCACTTCTCCAGGACCCTGGCGCTGGCCGGGTTGTCGCTGAAGCACTGGCCGGCGATGCGGTTGAGGTTCATGTCCGTGAAGCCATGCCTCAGCAAGCCTTTAGCCGCTTCGCAGGCATAACCCCGATTTTGGTATTGGATTCCTGTCCAGTAACCCAGATGGCCGCTGCGATGCGAGATCGAAAGGCGCAGCGAGACGATCCCGGTCAATTCTCCGCTTTCCTGAAGGTGAACCCCGAGGCTCACCGTCTGACCGGCGGCGTACTGGTCATGGGTCTCGGCGATGAATGCCTGCGCATGCTCAAGGGGATAGGGGCTGGGCAGTGCAGAGGTCATGGCCGCAATCGTCGGCTCGTCGGCCAGGCGTGCGAAGGTAAACGCCTGTTCAGGCTGCAACGCGGCGAGCAGCAGACGCGAGGTTCTGATAGTGGGCAGCGGGCGACTCATCCGTATTTTCCGTCGGGTTGAATGCTCAAACGCTGGCGCGTTGTTATGGCATTTCCGTGACGGCCTCAAGAATCATTTAAGTGCCATGAGATGTACAGGTAACAGCCATGTAACAGTCATGTATCGGTCTTGTAAAACCAACCGATCGGTCATGTTCGGTTGCTAGATTCTCGGCCTCTAACAAGAAAGCGAGAGGCTGGCATGAGAACGTGGGACGAACCTAAAAAGCGCAAGGCGCACATCGAACTGATCCCCATGATCGACGTGATGATGTTCCTGCTGGTCTTTTTCGTATTGGTAAGCCTGAACGTGATTCCGGCGTTGGGGATGAAAACCCAGTTGCCGAGTGCCAGCAGTTCACAGCAGCTCAAGCCGCAGAACAAATCGATCCTGACGCTGGGGCTCAACGGCGAATTACAGCTCGACGGCAAGGCGACCACGGTCGACGCCCTGGTGCCTGCCTTGAAGGCGCTGGAAAAACCCGACAGCAAAACCACGATCATCGTTAACAGCGACAAGGGCGTGGAAGTCGCCCGTCTGGTCGAGATCATGGACACCCTGCGTCTGGGTGGTTTCACGTCAGTCTCCATCGCCACGCGCAAATCCTGACCATGTATTTCCTGTTTCGTGTACGTCAGTGGCTCGGCGGCCTGCCCGCGCTGGTGGCGCTCATCGCAATTGTGATCGGTGTGCAGACCCGTCCGCTGAAAATGGAGCCGGTCTACGACGAATCTGCCGTGGAACTGGCGCTGGTCGAGCCCGAGCAGCCCGCGCCCGAGCCATTGACGCAGCCTGAACCGCCACCGGTACAGCCTGACGAGCCGCCACCTCCGCCACCTCCGCCACCTGTAGTCGAAAGCGAAGAAGCCGAACCGGCGCCACCGCCACCGCCCAAGCCCGTTCCCAAGCCAAAACCCAAGCCGGAGATCAAGCCAGAACCCCGGCCTAAGCCCTTGCCCAAACCGGCAGTGACAAAACCCGTCGAGCCGGTTCAGGCACCCAGCAAGCCGATCGCCAGCGCCCCGGTTGCGCCGACGTCACCGCCTGCGCCACCCGCACCGCCGAAGGTCGACACCCAGGGTATGGAAGGTGGCTACCTCAAAGGGCTGCGCAGTGAACTGGACGGTTACAAACAATACCCGACTGGCCGTCAGGCCTCACTGGAGCGCCCGAGTGGCGAGGTTGTGGTGTGGTTATTGGTCGACCGCCAGGGGCGAGTACTGGACTCCGGCATTCAGACCCAGGCCTCCAGCATGCTGCTCAACCGCGCAGCCGCCAACAGTCTGCGACGCATCAAGCAGGTCAAGCCGTTTCCCGAGCAAGCCTTTGGTGGACGCAGCGAACAGCGCTTCACCGCCACCTTCAACTACAGCGTGCAATAGCACTGACAAGGAACAAAGTGATGAAGTTTTCCAGAATTCACCTTGCGTTGGTCGCCGCGGGCATGAGTCACGGCATGGTTATGGCCGACTCGAGTGCCAGTGATGTCGGCACCATTGGTGTGCAAGGCAAGGCGACGGTTGGGGGTGGCTACATGGTGCAGGAGGAGAGCATCAAGGCGCGTTCCACTGTCACCAAAGAAGCGCTCGACAAGCAGACTGCAACAGGTAACGCCATCGACAAGCTCAAGTACACACCGGGCCTGAACATCTCCAGCGAAGACGCCACCGGTCTTTCCGGCTTCAGGTTCACCATGCGCGGTCTCAACTCCGATCAGGTTGGCATGTCGGTGGACGGTATGCCGATCAACGACTCCGGCAACTACGCGCTGTACTCCAACCTGCTGGGGGACCCGGAAAACATCGATCAGATTTTCGTGACTCAAGGCTCTGCCGAAAGTGACGGTCCGCACATCGGTTCCAGCGGCGGCAACATCGGTATTGTCACCATCCGGCCCACCAAGGAAACCGGCGCATTCGTCAAGCAGGTGGCGGGCAGCAACGGCACTTACAAGACCTTCGCGCGACTCAACACCGGAGAAATCAACGGGCTGAGCAACTGGCTGTCGATGTCTCACACCGAGGGTCAGAAATGGCGCGGCGATGGCGCGGTGCGTGCCGACAAGGTGGAGTGGAACAGCTTCTTCGACATGGGCTCGGGCAATACCGCCAACCTGATCCTCAAGTACCACGAGCAGGACAATAACAGCTACAGCCAGCTCACCAAGAGTCAGTTCCAGCAGAACGGGCGCAAGTTTGACCCTTATCCTTCGACGCCTGCGCTGGGCAGCAACGGCAAATTGTCCAGCTACTACGAGCTGGCGCAGAACCCGTTCCAGACGTTCACCGGCGTGCTCAATACCCAATTCAAACTGGCCGACAACCTGTCTCTTTCAGTCATCCCCTATTATTTCTGGGGTAATGGCAGCGGCGTGAACAGTTCTTCCTATGCGCTCAACCGCGGCTCGAATCAGAACGGTGTATTCGACCTGAGCAACCTGCCGACGGCGGCGGCCTATAACGCAGACGGATCATCGACCACTGGCGTGTATTACCGGCCGTCGCGTACCCAGACCTGGCGTCCGGGCATCACCACCAAGTTGAACTGGGACGTCAACGACGAGCACAGCGTACAGGTCGGTTACTGGTATGAACGCGCGCGTCAGTCGCAGACTCAGCCCTTCATCCGCCTGAAGAGCAATGGCAAGCCTGAAAGCATCCAGCCGGATTCGGACTACATGGTCGATGCCAACGGCAACGAGATCCAGGGCCGTGACCGCTATACCGTAACGCCTGCACAAAAAGTCTGGGCTCAGGACACCTGGTATTTCGCCCCGGACTGGACGCTGGTCGGCGGCCTGGCCTTCATGAACGTCGAACGCGAAGGCACCAACCACGGCAGCCTGACCGAGCGGCCGGAAAAACGCGACCAGACCTACAACAAGCTGTTGCCGAACGTCGGCCTCAAATACCAGCTGGATGAGCGCGACCAGTTGTTCTACAGCCTGTCAAGCAACATGCGCGTGCCGCAGAACTACGTTCTGTATGACCCGGGCACCGGCTCCATCGACAGCAAGCCGGAAACCAGCTGGAACCACGAACTGGGCTGGCGCTACACCGAACAGGACATGACGCTGGCGGCCACACTGTTTTACCTGCAGTTCAAGGACCGTCAGGTGTCATCAAAAGACGTCAATGGCGACTTTGCCGACATCAACGCCGGTGCAGTCGACAACAGCGGGCTGGAACTGGAATGGAGTGGCCTGCTGCCGCACCATTTCAATTACTACACCTCGTACACCTACACCCGCGCCAAACAGAAAGATGACCTGACCGTCTTCAATAACGGCACCGCCATCGAACTGCCCACCAGTGGCAAGCAATTTACCAACGTGCCGAAGAACATGCTGGCCGCCAACATCGGCTACGACGACGGCAGTTATTACGGGACCTTTGGCGCCAAGCTCACCAGCAAGCTGTATGGCGACCTGACCAACGACGAAAGCATTCCGGGGCGCACCATCTTCAATCTGGGCGCAGGGATCTACCTTCCGGTGGACAAGAAAATCGTCAAGGACGCCACCTTGCGTCTGAACGTCGACAACCTGTTCGACAAGGAATACCTGGACGGCGTGTACACCACCAAAACCAACGCGGGCACTTACAGCGGTTTTCGCGATGGCGACCCGGCTTACATCGTCGGGGTCGAGCGTACGGTCACCGTTTCTCTTGAAGCCAATTTTTAATCTTCATTGACCAGAGGTCATTGCCATGGACATGAATCAGCTCCACGACATCACGTTCTATGTGATGTACGCCGCCATCGCGATAGCGATCTTTGTCGCGATCGAACGAGGCATCTACTTTGCCTACGTGCGTCGCCAGTCGCGGGCGCTGCAAACGGCACTCGGTGCTTCGGTACACAGTGAAAAGGATCTGCCGGAGACGCTGACACGCCGGACCAGCCTGCCACTGGAAATGGTCCTGCCGGTGCTTGCGCAAAAAAATGCGCAGGGCTCGCGCAGGGATCTGGATGACGTCATCGAAACCCAGTACCTGAGCACTCGCGCACCGCTGGCCCGCAGCCTCTGGCTGATCGAAACCATCACCACCGCTGCGCCACTGTTGGGCTTGTTGGGGACGATTCTGGGCATCATCGATACCTTCAAGGCCCTGGCCAGTGCCGGGGTGTCCGACCCCGGGCAGATTTCCGCCGGTATCGGTACAGCGCTGTTCGCGACCGGGTTGGGTATTGCCATTGCCTTGTTCTGCGTGGTCTTTCACAACTACTTTCAGGACAGCCTGGAACGCATCAATGACCAACTCAAGATCCTGCTGATTCGTGCCTCCAGCGGAGCACGTGTGCATGACGAGGCCGAGCATCCGGCTGTTTCGGCTCAACCGAAATACCGGACGGCTTGATCCAAATAGCGGCGCGTGCTCTGGCATGCGCCATCTTGTCTGTGTCTGGCGATGAGGCTCGCAATGCCCTCTTACCCTTCGTATCGTCGACTGTCCCTGAGCTACCGCGCCGTGATCGCAGCGTTACTGCTGGGCAGTTCGTGCGCGCAGGCAGACTTCGCCATCCCGGGTTTCGAACTGGTACACACTGTGCCGGTCGGTTCTGACCTGCAGACGCCTGACCTGCGAGCACCCGGCGAGGTCTGGCGCGAGCTGTTTGACGGGGCTCGCCAGCGTATCGACATCGAACAGTTCTATGTCGCAGACCACGCAGGCTCGGTCATGGACAAGGTGCTTGAAAGCTTGACGGCAGCCGGGCAGCGCGGAGTGAAAATCCGGTTTCTGCTGGAAGAAAAAGGCCTGAAACTTTCCGACCCGCAGACCCTTGAGCGACTGCGCGCCGTCCCCAACCTCACCTTGCGCGTGCTGCCCTACGCAAAGCTCACGGGCAGCGGCATCATTCACGCCAAATTCCTGATCGTGGATGGCCGACAGGCGTTCATCGGCAGTCAGAACTTCGATTGGCGCTCACTGGAGCACATCCACGAAACCGGCCTGCGCATTGACGAGCCGACCGTCGTGGGCCAGACGCAGGCCATATTCGATCAGGACTGGCTTGCTCAGGCTGCCATTACCGAGGGCAAACCGGTTCCGGTGCCGCGCCCGGTCGATAGCACATCGCCCAACGGCAACTACCTGATCGCCAGCCCGCAGCGCTACAACCCGCCGGGGGTCGTCGACTCCCAGACCGAACTGCCCCGTTTGCTGGCGCAAGCCAAAAGTGAGGTTCGTGTCCAGTTGCTGGACTACGCGCCCCTGTCCTACGGGGCCGACAAAACCCGGCCTTACTATGCGGTCATCGATAATGCCCTGCGCAGCGCAGCCGCCCGCGGCGTGTCGATCAAACTCATGGTGTCCGACTGGAACACCGGCATGCCCGAAGTCGCCTACCTCAAGAGTCTGGCCCTGGTGCCCAACGTGCAGGTGCGCATCGTCACATTGCCGATGGCGGCTCAGGGTTTTATCCCCTATGCACGCGTGATCCACAGCAAGACCATGGATATTGATGATCAGGTTGCCTGGGTAGGCACCAGCAACTGGCTGGGCGGCTACCTCGACAACTCGCGCAATCTGGAAGTGGTGATGCACGACGGCTCGATGGCCAAACGCATCGGCCAACTGCACGAGCAGCTTTGGGATGGGCAGTACGCCAAGCCCATCGACATCAATCGCGACTACCCGGAGCCGCATCCGGGTAAGCCTTGACAGTAAGCAGATGGGTAGCCGAAAGGGCAGCGTTAGTGAGGGGGCTGAAATGAGCTTGATCGTCCGTGCGATGGCAGACAGTGACTGGTCTTCGCTGGCTGTTATGTTTGAACAACCGGTATTCCGTTGGTGGACGCTTCGTATGCCGCACCAGTCAATCAACGACGTAAAAAAGCTTGTCGAAAGTCGAAGTGCTTCTGGGCTGTCCCTCGTTGCCGAGTGCGATGGCATGGTTGTCGGCTGCGCCATGCTCTATCGTTTTCAGGGGCGCAGGCAGCACGTAGCTGATTTCTGGATGGGGGTTGCAGACAGTCATCATCGTCAGGGCATTGGTGACTTGTTATTGAGCGAGCTCACCGCCACTGCCTCTCGATGGATGAATTTAAAGCGCCTGGAGCTTACTGTTTTCGTCGATAACAAGCCTGCTATCGCACTGTACGAAAAGAATGGCTTTGTCATAGAGGGCACGCACAGGAAATTCGCCTATCGAGATGGCGAGTACATAGACGCTTTCAGCATGGCAGCAGTCTACTGAAGTCTTTTAAAAGACCCTCGGAATGCAGCCTGCTTGTTATCAGGTACGAAGTCGGGGCCGTGCAGCTCATCGCTGACATCCAAAGCGGTGCGTACCAACGGCGCCCATAAACCGCTTGAGCTATTCCACGCAGCGCCGGCCCAGCGTGTATCACCCATGAGCTATGACTTGCTCGATTCCATGGTTCTCTTAAGCGGCATATCCACATTTTCCAGGCTGACTTTTCAGACAAACCCTAGGCCCCTCTGCCCGCTTCGGCCACAATGACACCTTTCACCCACCAGCCTGCTGCGGGCTGTAAAAGGATTGGTGCTACTGATGATGCTCTCTTTCAAGCCATGGTTGCGGGGCCTGGCGCTGGTTTTGCCACTGGCTGCGTTACTGACCGCGTGTGACAAGTCCGACAAATCTGACAAGCCGGTGACGCCGTCTGCGCCGCCGCACACCACGTATAGCCAGGCTGGCTGGGACGCGCTGCCTGCGGTGTCCGACGCGGATTTGCAGGCCGGTTTTGCCTCGTGGCGCAGCGCGTGTGTTCGTTTGAAAGCCGATGCAGTGTGGGGGCCGACGTGTGCGGCGGCTGCGAGTCTTGCGGCTGCGCCGGATGCTGCTCAGATCCGCACCTTTTTGCAGGAGCAGTTGCAGGTCTACAGCCTGCGCGCAGACGGGGGCAGTGCCGATGGTTTGATCACCGGCTACTACGAGCCTGTTTATCCGGGCAGCCTGACGCAGACCGCCACGGCCAATGTGCCGGTGTATGGCATTCCTGACGATCTGATCGTGGTCAATCTGGACAGTATTTACCCAGAGCTCAAAGGCAAGCGTCTGCGCGGTCGGCTTGAGGGGCGGGTGCTCAAGCCTTACGACGACGCTGCGACGATCAGCGCGCAAGGCTTGAACGCGCCGGTGATTGCCTGGCTGACCGACCCGATGGATCTGCAATTCCTGCAGATTCAGGGCTCCGGTCGCGTGAGTCTGGAGGATGGCTCGCAGTTGCGTCTGGGCTATGCCGATCAGAACGGTCGTCCGTATCGCGCGATTG
This sequence comes from Pseudomonas sp. B20, assembly GCF_020515755.1. NCBI lineage: Bacteria > Pseudomonadati > Pseudomonadota > Gammaproteobacteria > Pseudomonadales > Pseudomonadaceae > Pseudomonas > Pseudomonas sp. B20. Next base: position 231,006 of record NZ_JAHPJG010000007.1, on the reverse strand, counting down.
GTCGCTGGCTGGTAGAGCAGGGGCAGTTGAAGAAGGAAGATGTGACCATGGGCAGCATCGCGGCCTGGGCCAAGGCGCGTCCGGAGCGGATCAGCGAGCTGCTGGCGAGCAATCCCAGCTACGTGTTTTTTGCCCGTAACCCCGACAGCAACGAAGGTCCGCGCGGCTCGCTGAATGTGCCGCTGACCCCAGGCTATAGCGTGGCCATTGATCGCAAGGTGATTCCGCTGGGCAGTCTGCTCTGGCTCTCCACGACGCGGCCGGATGGCAGCAGCGTGGTGCGTCCGGTCGCTGCCCAGGACACGGGCGGTGCGATTGCCGGTGAAGTACGCGCCGACCTGTTCTGGGGGACCGGCGACGAGGCGGGCAAGCTGGCTGGCGACATGAAGCAGAAAGGTAATATCTGGCTGTTATGGCCCAAGGGCATGCCGTTGCCTCAGTCCGCAGAAACAGTTCCTGCAACAACCTCGGCTGCCGCTAGTCACTGAAATCCCTTCACCTCGATAGCTACCGTCCTGCTCAATGGATAGGTAGCTATCTTCTTCCTGCCCCGTTCTCCTTCAAAACATGCCTGAAACAGCCATGTGCACGGTTTTCCAACGCCAGAAATGTGTCATTAAAAGAACAATTTACCGTTCATCGGTAAATTGTGGACGTCATATAGCGGTTTTCTTGACACTATCATAATGACATTACACATTGGTATTAATGCTTTTACACAGGGATCGTGCATAGCGGCTCCTAGAGGTCATTCAGGATGAATCGAGCTGATGATGTGGCCAATCTGTTCCAGCGTTTTGGTGCGAGCTCCGAGGGTTATCTGGAGGTCGACGACAGCCTGGATTATCAGGAAACGCCCACAGCCGGTAGCTCTCCCGCTGCGCCGTCACGCATGACCGATCAACCGCTGCCCGAGCAGACTTGCGCGGCGCAACCGGCCGAAATGCCCGGTACGGCACCTGACCTCCTGATGACCTCGACAACCAAACGTGCCGCCTCCGGTGCCTTGGCGAATCTGCTCGCCGAGGCTGCCCATGCACGCCAGGCTGAAGCGCAGGCACGTAACAACGAAGCCCTGACTCAATCGCTGCTCAAGGGCCAGCCACCGAGAACATCGGCGCGCGTGATCGCAGTGGTGTCGGCCAAGGGCGGTGTGGGTAAAAGTACGCTCAGCGCGGCATTGGCCAGCCTGGTCAGAGTGCCCGGCGCGCAGACGCTGGCGATCGACCTCGATCCGCAAAACGCCTTGCAGCACCACCTCAATGCCAGCCCGGATGTCGCCGGCCTCGGCGTTGCCAGCCTGAGCGGCGAAAACTGGCGCACGTTGCTGCTGACCGGCTCCTGCGATACACAGGTTTTGCCGTATGGCACGCTGCCGCTCGATGAGCGCCGCTCCCTTGAGCACTTTCAGGAAAACGATCCGCACTGGCTGGTCCGTCAGATCGCCCGCATGCAGCTGGATGTCCGTGATGTGGTGATTCTCGATGTGCCATGCGGTGACCTGCGCATGTTGCAGCAGGCGCTGAATGCCGCCAGCCAGGTGCTGGTGGTGCTCACCGCCGATGCAGCGTGTTACGCGACACTGGATCAGATGCAGGGCTGGCTCGAGCCGGTTCTGGCCGGGCCGCAAGCGCCAGCCTGTGATTACGTCATCAACCGGTTCGACGCTTCGCGCACCTTCAGTCGCGACATGCACGACGTCCTGGCTCGACGTCTGGGCGAGCGGCTGCTGGGCGTCATTCGCAATGATTATGCGCTCGCAGAAGCGCTGGCTTACGGCCACAACGCGGTCCAGGTGCCGAGTGCCTCTCCCGGCACTCAGGACCTGCGCGTGCTGAGTAATGTGCTGATTGCCCGACTGCTGACTCAGGACGTAGAAGAGAACCGATTGTCATGACCAACCTGTCGCTCGACGCGTCCGTACCCCGGACGCGCTCATCATTGTGGCTGCATGCTTTGCTGACATGGTTCGGCGGTCTGTCGACGACCCTGCGGCGCGCCTTGAAAAGCGTGGCGATTGTGGTCGGCCTGCTGCTGATGGCGCTGGTCGTCACCGTGCCACTGGACCTCTATGCACAGTGCTTTTTTGCCCTGGCATGCTTCGCCGCGATGCTGGTGATTCGCCGGATACCGGGGCGTATATCGGTACTGACGCTGGTGACCCTGTCGTTGCTGGCTTCGTTTCGCTACATGTACTGGCGTCTGACCTCGACCCTGGATTTCGACAACTGGCTGGACAGTCTTTTGGGCTACGGCCTGATCATCGCCGAGTTCTACACGCTGATCGTTATTGTGCTGGGTTACGTGCAGACAGCCTGGCCGTTGCAGCGCAAGCCGGTGATCATGCCGAGCGATTCCAGCCAGTGGCCGACCGTCGATGTGTTCATTCCGTCGTACAACGAGGCGCTGAGCATCGTCAAACTGACCATCTTTGCCGCCCAGTCCATCGACTGGCCACGCGACAAGCTGCGGGTCTATGTGCTCGATGATGGTCGTCGCGAGGATTTTCGCGAGTTCTGCGAACAGATCGGCGTCGGCTACCTGACCCGCGGCGACAATCGACATGCCAAGGCGGGCAATCTGAACGAAGCGCTCAAGGCCACGAGTGGCGAGTACATCGCCATGTTCGACGCCGACCACGTGCCGACCCGCTCCTTTCTGCAGGTCGCCATGGGCTGGTTTCTCAAGGACCCGAAACTGGCGATGCTGCAGACGCCGCACTTTTTCTTCTCGCCCGACCCGTTCGAAAAGAACCTCGATACCTTCCGCAGCGTGCCCAACGAGGGCGAGCTGTTTTATGGCCTGCTGCAGGACGGCAACGACCTGTGGAACGCGACCTTCTTCTGCGGCTCCTGCGCGGTACTGCGTCGCTCGTCGTTGCTGGACATCGGTGGTGTGGCCACTGAAACCGTGACCGAGGATGCGCACACTGCGCTGAAGCTGAATCGGGCTGGCTACAACACGGCGTACCTGGCGATTCCCCAGGCGGCGGGGCTGGCGACGGAAAGTCTGTCGCGTCACGTTGCCCAGCGCATTCGCTGGGCGCGGGGCATGGCGCAGATCTTTCGCACTGACAACCCGCTATTGGGCAAGGGCCTTTCGCTGGGCCAGCGGCTGTGCTACGCCAACTCCATGCTGCACTTCTTTTACGGCCTGCCGCGTCTGGTGTTTCTCACCGCGCCACTGGCGTACCTGCTGTTCGGTGCCGAGGTCATGCACGCCTCGGCGCTGATGATCACCGCCTATGTGTTGCCGCACCTGGCCCACGCCAGCCTGACCAACTCGCGGATTCAGGGCCGCTTCCGCCATTCGTTCTGGAACGAGGTCTACGAGGCGGTGCTGGCCTGGTACATCATGGGCCCGGTGCTGATGGCGCTGGTCAACCCGAAATTCGGTGGCTTCAACGTGACCGACAAGGGCGGCGTGGTCGAGGAGAAATTCTTCGACTGGACGCTGGCGCGGCCTTACATCGTGCTGCTGACGCTGAACGCAGTGGTCTTCGTGTTGGGCATCTACAGCCTCTATCAGCTGGGCTGGAATAACGATGCGATCACCCTGACCATCGTCATCAACATGGCCTGGACGATCTACAACATCATCATCACCAGCGCTGCGATTGCAGTGGCCAGCGAGATCCGTCAGGTGCGCACCGAGCCCCGGGTCCAGGCCAGACTGCCGATTCGCGTTACCCGCGCCGATGGCATGGTATTCGATGCCGTGACTCAGGACTTTTCGCAGACCGGCCTCGGTCTGGTTCTGCCCGCCGACTCGGGCATCGACAGTGGCGACAGCATCACGGTGTCGCTGTATCGCGGTACGCAGACCAGTCATTTCCCCGCCACGGTGATGTTCTGCCGCGACGGCTATCTGGGCACTCGCTTCGATGATCTGTCGCTGCGTCAGCAGAGCGAACTGGTACGCCTGACCTTTGGCCGTGCCGACACCTGGGCGTCGACCTGGGGGCACGGCAAGCCGGACACCCCGCTGTCTGCGCTACGCGAAGTCAGCCATGTCGGTGTACGTGGCGTCGTCGAGTTGCTCAGGGCCACTCGCAAGGATTTCAGCCGGTTACTGCCAACACGTAAAAAACCCTCCCCACCTCCCGCACTTTGATGGATTGAGTAGTCATGACTAAACGGTATTTTTTCGGTGCCGAGCGGTTCGCCGTTCGCCGCTCATGGGCCCTGTTGGCTTGTGCGTTGTCCATGCTCTCCACAGGGGCGGGTGCAAGCGCTGCTGAAACGGCGGGTGCCAACGAGGGTTACAGCGTGACGCTGCAACAACTGGGGCGCAATTACCCGATGAACCTGCGCGGTGTGGAAGCCACCGACAGCGTCAACTTCAACGTGCGTGCCGATCAGGTGGTGACCGGCGCAAGCCTGTCGCTGAGCTACAGCTATTCGCCGGCGTTGCTGGCGGACCTGTCGCAGATCAACGTCATGATCAACGACGAAGTGGCCGCGACCCTTCCGCTGCCCAAGGACGGCGCCGGCAAGCCACAGACGCAGGTGATCGAGATTCCGCCGCAGATGATCACCGAGTTCAACCGCCTGAGCCTGCAGTTCATCGGCCATTACACGATGAGCTGCGAAGACCCCAAGCATTCCAGCCTCTGGGCGCGGATCAACAACGACACGCGGCTGGACATCCGGGTCACGCCCTTCGCGCTGCCCAACGACCTGGCGATTCTGCCGCTGCCGTTCTTCGACCGCCGCGATGACCGTGACGTGAATCTGCCGGTGGTGATGGGCGCGGCACCCGATAACGCGACGCTCGAAGCTGCAGGCGCGCTGGCTTCATGGATTGGCGCGGCCAAGACCCGCTCGCGTATGGCCAGCTTCCCGGCGCACTTCAATGAGCTGCCGGCCAAGGGCAATGCGCTGGTATTGCTCAAAGGCGACGGTCCGTTGCAGCTCGGCGCATTGACGATGCCAGCGCCGAAAGGCCCGACCCTGACGATGGTGACCCATCCCAACGACCCGGACAGCAAGCTGTTGGTGATCACCGGGCGTGACTCGGCGGAGCTCAAGCGGGCAGTCAATGCGCTGGTAGTTGGCGGTCAGAGCCTGGTCGGCAGCAGCGCATTGATCGAGCGTGTCGACATGCTTGCACCGCGCAAACCATACGACGCGCCGAACTGGCTGCCCAGTGATCGACCGATCAAACTGGGCGAGCTGATGCCTGCCAACAAACTCAACGTCTCCGGATACGATCCGGGTGACATCACCGTGCCGTTGAACCTGCCGCCGGACCTGTTCAGCTGGCGTGAAGACGGCGTGCCATTGACCCTCAAATACCGCTACACACCGCAGGAACGCTCGAACAATTCGTCGATCATGGTCAGCCTCAACGACACGCTGATCAAGGCCGAGCCGCTGCCGTCGATCGAGAACCTGAACAACTCTATCGTCTCGCGACTGACGGGCGGCGATGACACGATCAGCCGTGAAGCGCATGTGTACCTGCCGCTCAACGCCGCGGCCCTGCAATCGCGCCTGCAACTGCGCTACATGTTCGACTACCTCAAGCAGGGCGAGTGTGGCGACATCATTATCGATAACATGCGCGGCAGCATCGATCCGGAATCGACGCTGGATTTCAGCGGTTACGACCACTTCATGGCTATGCCGAACCTGGGCGTGTTCAAGGATTCAGGGTTTCCGTTCACACGCCTGGCGGACTTGTCGCAGACCGCTGTGGTGCTGGCTGATCAGCCGAGTGCCGAAGACGTCAGCGCTTACCTGAGCGTGCTGGGCCGTTTCGGCGAGTCGACCGGTTACCCGGCGACCGGTGTGTCGGTGATCAAGGCGGCGCAGATCGCCAGTGCCGCCGACAAGGACATACTGGTCATGTCCTCGGGCAGTGAGCAGCCGTTGCTCAAACAGTGGGCCGACCGTTTGCCGATCTCCGGCAATGCTCAGCAACAGGGCTTCGAGCTTTCCGATCTGGCCTTCCGTCTGCGCGACTGGATGAGCCCGGACCCGGATGAAAACCAGCGTCGGGCGCGGGTCGCCATGGCGTTCTCCAGCGACGTGCGCAGCACCTTCCTGACCGGTTTCGAATCGCCGCTGCACAAGGGACGCAGCGTCGTGCTGATCTCCAGCGGTCAGCCCGGCGGCATGAGCGACGTTGCCCGTGCGCTGAGCGGCAGCGACAAGGTTCAGGGCAGCCTGGTGGTGGTGCGCGGCGATTCGGTCGAGGCGCTGGTTGCCGAGCAGAAGTACTACGTCGGTGACCTTGGGCCGATCAAATACGTGCAGTGGCTGATGTCGCGCAACGTGCTGTGGCTGCTGCTGGTGGTTGCCGTGGGTGTGGTGCTGGTGACCGGAGTTGCCTACCTGACCCTGCGCTCGCTCGCCAAGCGCCGTCTGGAGCAGGAATAAGCCATGCCGCTTCGTGCACTTAAACTGCGCCGCGCCTCCGGCTGGCTGGTCGGCCTGCTGGCGTCGGCGACCCTGACGCCGGTGCTGGCGAACAGCGCGTGCGACGCTGCGACCTGGCCGTTCTGGCAGGACTATGCCACGCGCTACGTACAGGCCGACGGCCGGATGCTGGAGTCGAGCCTGAAGGTCAACCACAGCACCTCCGAAGGTCAGTCCTACGGCATGCTGTTTGCGCTGGTGGCCAATGACCGCGCGCGCTTTGATGCGCTGTGGACGTGGACCGCCGCGAACATGGCGGGTGCTGACCTGAAGACGCGTCTGCCTGGCTGGTTGTGGGGGCAGGGCGAGGATGGCAACTGGACGCTTCAGGACGCCAACTCCGCGTCCGATGCCGACCTGTGGATCATCTACGCGTTGCTCGAAGCTGCACGCGTCTGGCAGCACCCGGCCTATCGCGACGATGCGCTGGCCTTGCTCAAGAACGTGGAGTCGCGGCTGGTGGTCAATCTGCCGGGGCTCGGCAAAATGCTCCTGCCCGGCCCCGAAGGTTTCGTGCAGCCGGACCATCTCTGGCGCTTGAATGCCAGCTACCTGCCCATTCCGCTGCTACGGCGTCTGGCGAAAGAAACCCCCGGCGGTCCCTGGAAGGAAATCGCCGACAACACCGCCAAGCTGATCGACGCATCGAGCCCCAAGGGCTTTATCGCCGATTGGGTCGGCTACCGCGGGACTTCCCCGAAAAGCGGTCTGTTCGTGGTCGATCCGGGCACAGGCGAACTGGGCAGCTATGACGCGATTCGCGTCTACCTCTGGGCGGGCATGACACCTGCGTCCGATCCGTTGGCAGCACGCCTGCTGGTCCGGCTCGACGGTATGTCGAGCAGCACCGCGTCCAGCGGCACGCCACCGGAAAAAGTCCAGGTGGTCAGCGGTACACGCGAGGGCCAGGGGCCTTTCGGTTATTCGGCGGCGCTGTTGCCGTACTTCCACGCCAAGGGTCAGACCTGGCTGGCTGAACAACAACAGCGCAGGGTCGAAGCCGGGGTCAGCCAGGCGCTGGCCCGTGACCCGAAAGACCGCACTGAACCAGCCTATTACAACCTCATGCTCAGCCTGTTTGCCTTGGGCTGGGTCGAAAAACGCTATCAGTTCCGTGAAGACGGAACGCTCAAATTATCCTGGGAGACGTCATGCCCGCGCGCCGCCACACGTTAGTCATCGGGTTGGTTGCCGCGATCGCAGCCAGCGTTTCTCAAGCCCAGGTCGCCACCGCCGAGGCGCAGTTGATCGAGCAGGGCCAGTACTGGCAGGCTCGCTCGAACCCGGTGCGGGCCGCCGAGGTCTGGCAGAAGGTGCTGCAGATCGAGCCCAATCAGATCGACGCGCTGTATGGCATGGGCCTGATCGGCGTCAAACAGAACAAGCCGCAGCAGGCGCAGACGTACCTGGCTCGTCTGCAGGCCCTGTCACCAGTGCCGTGGCAGGCGGTGCAGCTGGAGCAGGACATTGCCCTCGGGCAGCCGCAGAATCAGGCCTTGCTGGATGAGGCCCGGCGTCTGGCCGATGCCGGCGAGCGCGACAAGGCGACCGGGGTCTTTCGCCAACTGTTCAACGGCCGTTTGCCCGAAGGCAAGGTCGGGCGCGAGTACTACACCAACCTGGGTTTCAACAGCGCGGACTGGCCCGAAGCGCGCAAGGGCTTCGAACGCTTGATCCGGCAGAACCCGGACGACTCGATTCTGGCGCTGTTTTTCGCCAAGCATCTGGCCCGTCGCGAAGACACCCGGGCCGAGGGGATCGCTGCGCTGGCGCGGCTGAGTACGCGCCCGGACATCGCCGGGGATGCCGATCAGAGCTGGCGCATGGCGCTGGTCTGGACCGGTCCGCCCACCGCTGTGCAAGTGCCGCTGTTCGAGGCGTTCCTCAAGGCCCATCCCGATGATCAGGACATTCGTGATCAACTCAACAAGGGGCGTCAGCAGCCAGCCGGTGGCTGGCAGCAGGATCCGCTGGTGGCGCGTGGGCTGAAGGCGCTGGAGCGAAATGATCATGCCGCAGCCGAACAAGCATTTGCCGCGCGCCTGAAAACCAAGGCCGACGATGCCGATGCGCTGGGTGGGTTGGGCGTGGTCCGTCAGCAACAGAATCGACTGGCCGAAGCCGAGCAGTTGCTGACCCGCGCGACTCGCCAGCCCGGCGGTGCACGCTGGAAAGGCGCCCTCGAGAGTGTGCAGCTCTGGACATCGCTGCAACAGGCCCGCGACCTGCAGGCCAAGGGGCAGACCTCCAAGGCTCAAGAGTTGCTGGCTCAGGTGCAGCGGCAGAACCCGAACAGCATCGATGTGCGTTTGACTCAGGCCGATCTGCAGGCCCAGGCCGGTCAACTCGACGCGGCCCAGGCGGGCTATCGTCAGGTGCTGGCGACCCAGCGCGGCAATCCGCAAGCCGTGCGCGGGCTGATCAACGTGTTGGCGCAAAGCGGCCAGGCCGATGAAGCGCTGCGCCTGCTCGATACCCTGTCGCCTGCCGAACAGGCTGCGCTGGGTGACAGCGGTCGTTTCAAGGCGTTGCGGGCCACGCAGACGGCACGACTGGCCGAGCAACGTGGCGATCTGCGCGCCGCTCAGGCGGCCCTGAAGGATGCGGTAAAAAATGATCCGGACAGTGTCTGGACCCGTTTCGACCTGGCGCGTCTGTACCTCAAGACCGACGAGGCGCCCAAGGCTCGCGTACTGATCGACGATCTGCTCAAGTCTCGGCCCAACGACATCGACGCGCTCTACACCAGTGCGCTGCTGTCGGTGGAGATGGGCCAGTGGCAAGAAGCCCAGGCCACCTTTGCGCGCATTCCTGTCGACCAGCGCACTCCGGACATGAAGGCGCTTGCCGATGAAGTGAACATGACCGTGCAGATCAACCTGGCCATCGGTATCGCCCGGCGCGGTCAGCGTCAGGAGGCGCTGGCGCTGCTCGATCGCCTGCAACCGGTTGCCAGCGGCAGCCCGGAACGTCAGCTCACGCTGGCCAGCGCCTACATCGACGCCGGCGAGCCGGAGCGTGGCCGGGAAATGGCCCGCGCCGCCATCGCTCAGGCACCTGCGCAGTCACCTGATCTGCTGCTGCAATACGCCAGTCTGTTGCTCGCGGCGGGGGATGACGTGCAGGTCAATGCGATCCTGCGCACTGTGCAGGGGCAGCCCATGGGCCTGCAGACCCGTAAACGTTTCGACGACCTGCTGTATCGCTACCGCATTCGTCAGGCCGATCTGCTGCGTGAAGGCGGCGATCTGGCCGGCGCGTACGACACGTTGGCCCCGGCCCTGGCCCAGCGTCCGGACGACATTCAGGCGGTGTCGGCCTTCGCCCGGATGTACACCGCCAGCGGTGACAGCGCCAAGGCTTTCGAACTCTACAAGCCGTTGTTGCAGCGTAAGCCCAACGATCCGCAAGTACTCCTGGGGGCTGCCGATGCAGCCGTGAAAGCCCATGATTATGGCTTTGCCGAAAAGGCCCTGAGCCAGTTCCGCACCTTGCAGCGCAACGACCCGCAGAGCCTCACCGAGGCTGCGCGCATCTACCAGAGCATGGGCCAGACCGGTGCAGCCACCGAGTTGCTGCGCAAGGCTGTGGCTATCGAACAGAGCGAAAAACAGCGTCTGATGGCTACCCAGGGCGGGGCGGGTGTTACCTCGTCCAATCCGTTCGCGGCGAGCGGTTCACGCAGCCTGGCTGCAGCGTCGGCGATCCCGGCGCCGGCGCAGGTGTCGCTCAGCGGCGGCGCGGCGACGGACTTGCCGACCACGCGTGGCACCGCTTATCCCGGTCAGGGCGCTGCACAGCAACCGTTGTCTGCCGGACGTGCGCAAAGCGTGCGTGACAATCCGTTTCTGGCCGCCGCCGGCCGCGATCAGGCCAGCAGCGCACAGCAGGCGCTCAATCGTATTCTCGAACAGCGCAGCGGCTTCGTCCGCCAGGGCCTCGCGGTGCGCAGCAATAACAGCGAGTCCGGCCTGAGCAAGCTCACCGTGGTCGAGACGCCGCTGGAGATCAACATGCCGGTCGGCGATAACCGCGTGGCCGTGCGCGTCACGCCGGTGTCGCTGAATGCCGGCAGTGTGAAGTCCGATGCGGGCGCGCGCTTTGGCGGTGGAACGGCCGGCGCAGCAGGTTCGCAGAGCGACAAGGGCGTCGGTCTGGCGGTCGCCTTCGAACGCCCCGAAGAGGGCCTAAAAGCCGATATCGGCACCACGCCCGTGGGCTTCAAATACAGCACGGTCGCAGGCGGCGTAAGCGTCGACCGGCCGCTGGGCGACAACCCTGATCTGCGTTACGGCCTCAACGTGTCACGGCGTCCGGTGACAGACAGCGTGACCTCGTTTGCCGGTTCCACCGACGAGCGCAGCGGTCTTTCCTGGGGCGGCGTGACCGCCAACGGCGGCCGCGGGCAGATCAGCTATGACGATCAGACCATTGGCGGCTATGGCTACGGTTCCTGGCACAAGCTGGTCGGCACCAACGTCAAGTCCAACACCCGTGGCGAAGTGGGTGGCGGTGTCTACTGGTACTTGCGCAATGCCGAGGACAGCAAGCTGACCGCGGGCCTGAGCCTGATGGGCATGAGTTACGCCAACGACCAGAGTTACTTCACTTACGGTCATGGTGGCTATTTCAGCCCGCAGAACTTCTATGCCATCGGCGTGCCGGTGATGTGGGCGCAGCGCACCGAGCGCTTCAGCTATCAGGTCAAGAGTTCGGTCGGCGTCCAGCACTTCAAGCAGGACGGCGCCGCATTCTTCCCCGACGACAGCGCTCTGCAAGCGGCTTCCGGTCAGCGTTATTCAGGGCAGAGCAAGACCGGGGTCGGCTACAACCTCAGCGCGGCGGGCGAATACAAGCTCGATTCCAGTCTGTTCCTGGGCGCCAACCTGGGCCTGGACAACGCCCGTGACTATCGCCAGTTCAGCGGGGCGCTGTACCTGCGCTACATGTTCGAGGACGTGACTGGCCCCATGGAGCTGCCGGTCAGCCCTTACCGTTCACCTTATTCCAACTGATTTCTGGAGAAATTCGATGCCTTCCGTTCTTGCCGGTATGACCCTTCTGGTCCTGGGAGAAAGCCACATGAGTCTGGCCGACCACCTGATGGAGCCGCTGCATGACAACCTGACCCGTCAGGGTGCGATCGTGCATTCGATTGGCGCCTGCGGGGCCAGTGCCGGTGACTGGCTGATCAGCAAGAAAGTCGATTGCGGCGCCGAACAGAAAGGCGATGGCAAGACCGTCATCAAGGGCCGTGACGCGACCACCACGCCGATTGGCGAACTGATCGCTGCCGACAAGCCCGACCTGGTGGTTATCGTGATTGGTGACACCATGGCTTCGTATGACAAGCCTTCGTTTCCCAAGGCCTGGGCGTGGCAGAGCGTGACCGGCCTGACCAAGGCCATCGCCGCCACCGGCACCAAGTGTGCGTGGGTCGGCCCGGCGTGGGGCAAGGCCGGCGGCATGTACCAGAAGAACGATGCGCGGACCCAGTTGATGTCGCAGTTCCTGGCCACCAACGTAGCACCCTGCACCTATATCGACTCGCTGAGCTTTTCCAGGCCAGGCCAGTGGATCACCACCGACGGTCAGCACTTTACCGTGGCCGGTTACAAATCCTGGGGCACCGCGATTGGTGATGCACTGGGCAAACTGCCGGTCAGCAGCGTCAGCGCAGCAGGAGCCAGGCAATGATCGCCTTGCGCCTGATGGCCGCCAGTGCGGCTGCCGTATTGCTGGGCGTGCAAGCGCAGGCGGCCGACATCGCCCTGTATCCCACCGGCCCTGCGCAGGACTCGGCGTTCATTCGCTTCGTCAATGCCGCCAACGCGCCGCTGCAAGTGATCGCCCGTGAAGGCCAGGCGCCGTTGCAACTGGACAGCGCAAAACCGGTTTCACTGTTTTTCCCGGTGCAGGCCAGCAGCTCGATAAAAGGCACGCTGGTCAGCGGCGATAAAAAGCTGCCGATGGACGTCAGCGTCGAACCCGGCGAGTTCGCCACCGTCGTACTGACTGCGCAGGCCGACGGTGGCCTCAAGCCGGTGACCGTCCGCGAACAACCCGATGATTTCAACGGTTTGAAAGCCTCGCTGGCGTTCTTCAGCCTGGATGCCGGGTGCAGTGAGGCGAGCCTGCGTCCTGCCGGTCGTAGCGCCGACCTGTTCAAAGCGGTTCCCACCGGCACCCAGCAACGTCGTTCGATCAACCCGGTCAGCCTGTCCGTGCAACTGGTCTGCGCCAACGCCACTGTCGGCGCGCCGTTGGACCTGGGCGAGCTCAAGGCCGGCGAGCGCTACAGCGTGTTGCTGGTGCCTTCCGCCACAGGCCCGCGCCTGCTGTCGGCCACGGACACATTGTCCAACTGATCAGGCTCTGTCGTCGTCATGGTATTTGCCTCGCTCGAGTTTCTGATGGTGTTCCTGCCCGCTTTTTTGCTGGCCTACACGGCGAGCCCCGCGGCGTGGCGCAATGTCGTCCTGTTGATCGGCAGCTGGTTGTTCTACGGCTGGCTGAGCCCGCTGTTTCTGGCGCTGCACATGCTGCTGACCTTGGTGGCCTGGGTCGGCGGTCTGCTGGTCGACCGGGCGCGGCAAGGCTCGAAAGGGCGAGTGCGGCTGCTGGTGGCGTTGATCGTGTTCAACACCGCTGTGCTGTGTTGGTACAAGTACGCCAACATCGTCGCCGGCACCTGGAATGAGCTGATCACCTGGTATGGCGCGATGCCACTCGATTGGCAGCGTGTGGCGCTGCCGGCCGGGCTGTCGTTCATCGTCTTGCAGGCGATTTCCTACCTGGTGGACGTACACCGGCATACCGTGCCGGTCGAGCGCAGCTTCATCAATTATGCGACCTACATTTCGATGTTCGGCCACTCCATTGCCGGGCCGATCATTCGCTACGACTGGGTGCGCCGTGAACTGGTGCAGCGTTACTTCACCCGGCAGAACTTCGCCCTGGGCGCGCGGCGCTTCATGATCGGCATGAGCATGAAGGTGCTGGTGGCCGATACCCTGTCGCCGCTGGTCGATGTGGCCTTTCACTTGCCGGCCCCTTCGCTGATCGATGCGTGGCTTGGCTGCCTGGCGTATTCGCTGCAACTGTTCTTCGATTTCGCCGGTTACAGCGCCATGGCCATCGGCCTGGGACTGATGCTCGGCTTTCACTTTCCGGAAAACTTCAACCGGCCTTATCTGGCCCGCAGTATTCAGGATTTCTGGCGACGCTGGCACCTGTCGCTGTCCAGCTGGCTGCGCGACTACCTGTACATCGCGCTGGGCGGTAATCGGCAAGGCGTCTGGAACACCTACCGCAACCTGTTCCTGACCATGGCCATCGCCGGTCTGTGGCATGGCGGTGACAGCTGGAATTACCTGCTCTGGGGCGCTGCGCACGGCGTGGCGTTGTGCGTCGATCGCGCCTGGTCGCGCTCGAATCTGCCTGCTGTTCCAAGACCGCTGGCGCACCTGCTGACGTTGCTGTTTGTGTGCCTGGCGTGGACGCTGTTTCGCGCCCCGGACTTTGCCACCGCGATGAACATGTACGCCGGGCAGTTCGGCCTGCACGGCCTGGGCCTGGACGATGCGCTGGCCGTGACCTTGCGCCCGGCACACGGCATGGCCGCGTTATTGGGCGTGGCCTGTGTGCTCGCGCCGCTGCTGCAGGCTCGCTGTGAGCGGCGTTTTGGCAACCGGACGCTATTCGTCTATGGCGCCGCGCTGTGGCCGGTGGCCGGATTTCTGCTGTCGTTCGCGCTGATTGCCAGCCGCGAAACGGTTCCGTTTCTGTACTTCCAATTCTGAGGCCGGCGCCCATGACTACTCCGTCTGCTGTACCGCCTCCACCCAGTGAACTGGCCGTGCGCACCTGTGGTGTGGCGGGCATTACCCTGGCGCTGTTCCTCGGCGTCGGCTTGCTTGCCTCAGGCATGCTGCTGGTCAGCGGCAAGGTCGAGCTGCTGCCCAAGCCTCTGACCCTCGACGCAGCGCTGCACGGCGAGGTGACTCACCAACTGGCCAAACAGCTGTCCGGGACTTTTCTGGCCCGGCATGCGGCCGATATCGAGCGCGGCGCGAGCTGGTTGCTATTCCACGACACCGGCCCACGTGTGCGCCAAGGGTGTCCGGGCTGGTTGTTCCTGACCGATGAGTTCAGGCTCAACCGCGACGCGCAGGCCAATGCGCAGCGCAAGGCCCAGGCGGTGATCGCTGTGCAGCGCAGCCTCAAGAAACGCGGCATCGAGTTGTTGGTCGCCGTGGTGCCGGACAAGAGCCGCATTGCCGCAACCCGATTGTGCGGTCTCTATCGGCCTGACGTATTGCAGACCCGTGTCCAGCATTGGACCCACGACCTGCAAGCGGCCGGCGTCAATGCCCTGGACCTGACCGCGCCCCTGCAACCGCTGGGCGAAGCAGCTTACCTGCGCACCGATACGCACTGGAGCGAGAGTGGTGCCAACAGCGCCGCCAGAGCCATCGGTTTGCAGGTGCAAAAAGCCGGCATTCAGGCCACTCCGCAGCGTCAATTCCAGATTCAGACGTTACCCATTGCCGAACGCCCCGGCGATCTGGTGCGCCTCGCCGGGCTCGACTGGTTGCCGTCGTCATTACAACCTGCGCCGCAAAGCGTAGCCGCCACGCAGATCACCGAGCTTGCCAGTGAATCAGCGGCGGGCAGCGATAACCTTGACGACCTGTTCGGCGACAGCAACCTGCCCAACGTCGCGCTGATAGGCACGTCGTTCTCGCGCAATTCGGGTTTTGTCGGGTTTTTACAGCGCGAACTCGGCGCCCCGATTGGCAACTTCGCCAGGGACGGCGGCGAGTTCTCGGGCGCTGCCAACGTCTACTTCGACAACCCGGCCTTCCGCCAGACGCCGCCCAAACTGCTCATATGGGAAATCCCCGAGCGGGATCTGCAGACGCCTTATGTGGCGATCGAAAAGTTAGATATACCTGTAAAATAAACGTCGGGCATACCCTGTTAGAGCTGCTGTACGAATATCGAACTTTAGAGGGAAGAACACCCTGCCGAAGCCGGGCGCTCTTTAGGCAGGATGGTGTTTATTCAACAGTATATTTTTTCTCAGCGATGAAGGCGGGTTCCTTCCAGTGGGGGCCTTTAGCCGTGCGACCTTTTTCATCTAAAGCCAGAATGCCTTCACGAAAAAGTCTGGTATAAGTGCCCCAGAGCTCACCGGACTGGAGAGCCTCAAATTTATAAACGGTGTAGAGTCTGTCTATTCGTGGTTGGGACAAATTTAGAGCAAGGACTGCCAATACATCTGCCACGGTTTCGTTAATGATAATGTCTTTGATATTGGTCATTTTATTGGCCTCTCAATGCGTCTGCATGATCTTGTTTGTCTCCAGCCGATAGAGCCGCTTCGGTGTAAAGAAAATCACGACTTTCGTTAATTCTATAATCCTCAAGGGCTGCCGTATGAGCGTTATTCCATACGTTACCTTGCACGCCATCAGCCACCCCCAGTGCCCTGTAACGTTCTAATTCCCTGAGCTCGTGGGTGTAAAATCTTTTATCAGTATCCGTCACGGCTAACTCGCCGCGCAAAATTTTTTCCAGACGATTGATCATTATAGTATTTGCATCTGATGAGCCGAATCGGCTTGTGTGCAGCTTAACGAGATCAATGCCGTCCTGAGTGACTGAGGCGGTTGTCCAGTCGAGGTTCTGGGTGGGGCCGCCCGCTTTTTCAGGATCGTACATTCGACCGCTATGCTCTCCTTTGGTTGTTGCCCCTTCATAGGGGCTGTTGAACACCACATAGACCGGAGGCAGACCCGAATTTAGCGGGTAAACATAAATGGCATCCCGAATGTCCATCTGACTGGTGCAGGGTAAAGGTTCGGCCTTCACCTCGATAGGCTCCAGTGTAATTCCAGCGTACGCCGGAGTTTCGACTGGTTGCGCCACCGTCGTCGTTGAGCTGTTTCCAGGTGCTGCGATTGGAAACGTCAAGGTGATGGGCGGGGTGTCCGAAGTGGTAAAGGTGTAGGCGTTGGCCACTGGGTCCAGTATCAGAGCCCTCACAGGCACCTCGGGAGAAAATCCGCCTTCGGTTTGTGTTGCCACGACTGAATACTTCGACTGATCGCCGTAAATTCTATAGGGCATATCGACCGTTCCACCCGTTGCCGCCACGTCATTCAAGGCGTCGGGCAGATCAGGCATCAGAACCCTGGCCGGAAGGTCCAGCATTCTTCCCGGTAACTCTCCATTGCCAAGCGATGGGGAGTACAGCAACGTGCCGATGCCTACGGCTGTGGTAGAGCTGACAGCCGTGCCTGCGAGAGCCGTTAATATTTCGATAGCGGCTTGAATGGTAGCGTCCAGAAAGAGGCCGGATCCTGCTGTAACGGAAATGACTCCTGCAACTGCACCCAACTGCGGTGCACCAGCTTCCGGGAGCCTGAGCGTCTTGGCCGCTTCTAGCGCTTGAGCTTCTGCCGTCACGCGCGCGTGCTCGTCAGCGTCACGCTGCGCTTGCGTCTCTGCCTCCATACGAGCTTGTTCAGCCGCTTCGGCAGCTACTCGGCGAGCTTCTGCTTCGGCAGCAAGGAGTGCCTGCTCATCCGCTACTCGCTTGGCTTCAGCCTCCGCTGCAACTCGGGCTTGTTCAGCGGTTTCGGCAGCAAGTCGGGCGTGCTCTGCAGCTTCAACGGCCAGCCTCATCGACTCGATTTCTGCCGCGATACGTGCGTCCTCTCTGGCGTGCGCTGCAGCAATAGTATGGCTCAGTGATACAGACCTCTCTGTCAGAACCCTGATTTTCTCTTCAAGAATTTTTGCTCTGTAGGCTGCTGTAACTGAGGCTTCCCAGCTTTTATAAACGTCAAGGGGAGAGCCCAGGTCTCTTCTTGTTTGAAAGATATTTAAAAAATCCACAGCGTTTTTTTTAATATCTACCGCCAATGCATGCCTGCCAAAGAAAGCATGAGCGCCTTCGTTGCTTTTGGCTAACTCAGCAGCGCGCTGTAAAATCAGGCTGTCCACCACGTTTTTTTCAATCGTAGACTTTTCTAACTCAGAGAAGGGGTAATCTCCTACACCGGCAGAAATTTCCGCGTCAACGTCAGCCGGAAGGAGGGGCAAAAAGTCTATGTAAGACTGATGGATATTTTGCTGTGTTGAAGAGGCCGTCACGATAATGGATATCGTGTAATGCTCGTTTCTTATACCCCTTTTACTGAAGAATGCATCCATCTCATGGTTTGCAGGAATAGTGCCGTCCCATCGCAGCGGTCTGGCGATTACTCCGGCTCCCGATAGCGGGCCTAATGGCCTGGGCAACGGCTGGCCAGGTGTTACGATTGTGGGTGGAAGAGTAATGACGTTTTGCGGCATGTGCTTATCCTTAAGGTTTAAATCGCCGAATAATATCTCCTTGATATTAGGTAGTATTAATAGTCACGAAGTGCGGTACATAGGTACAGGGAATCGTTTTTTTGTTCAGGCTTTCAGGCATGCGATTGAAACGCATGCTGGTGGGACTGGTCAGCGGCCGCACGTAGTGTTGCCGGTTTTGTAATCCATCGCAGTGTTCAGGCGTTACTTCAGGTGCTGAATGCATTGGTCGCGGCGTAAATTGCTTTGAACCCATGGGACACCAAGAGCGCCCCATAACCGAGCTAACCGCTCAGCCAGTTCACCCCAAACGCGGATCGACCACAAACTCCAGCTCTTTCGCCGTCGCCACAACCGCCCTGAATTCCGGGTGCTGGACGTTGAGCAGGTAGTTGGACTCGCGCGGGATGATCACGCTGGGCACTGCCAGCGCCAGGCTCTGAGCGGAGGCCAGCCAGTCGTCGCCGAACGAGGCGGTTGCCGGTGGCGCGGGTTCTTCACGCCAGTCGCGGGGCAGTGTGTCCGGGCGCGCATTGAGGACGTGCTCCTCGGCAATCTGCAGTTCAAGCATCGTGTAGTGCTGAGCCACAGTGGCGTTGTTCAGGTGCACCAGCACTTCCAGCAGGGCCAGTGACTCGCTGCCCGCGCAGTACACGCAGGCGTTGCCCTTGCTGTTCCAGCGTCCGCCGTAGAGCTTGGCGCCTTCACCGTCGAAGGCCTGCGCCAGCCATTTGCGCTTGACCAGTCGATAGACCGCTATCACGCCACGACCCCGTGTTCCAGGCGGCCGATCAGGTCGAGCACTGCCTGAGCCTCTGCCGAGGTCGCGAGCATTTCCAGCGGCCTGCGATTGCCCAGCCCGTAGACCGGGTTGGCCAGCCAAAGGCGAGTCGCTTCGGCGTCGTTTTCGAACAGGTCCAGCGCCGCCTTGTACACCGCTGCCAGGCGGAATAGCCGATCGCTTTCCTCGGCATTGAAGCGGCGCACCTTGAGGCGTCGCTGCAAGGTCGCCGGCGCGATGCCCAGATGTTCGGCCAGGGTCGAGCGGTTCAGGTCGGTGTAATGCGCCAGACGTTCGAAGACTTCATACGGCAAGCCGTCATGCAGCGCCGAGTACAGCCGCGCACCTCGTGCGGGGATACCCAGGTGTTGCCAGAAATCGTCCTGCCTGGGCAGGGCCGGATGGTAGTCGCTTATGGGCAAAGACATGGCGCACCTGCCTATCGAATGATTGCTATTGAATCTATCAATTGATAATAGGCATGTTTCCGACGTCGCGACAGTGATTTACAGCAACGGATAGCGAATAAAACTACAGAAACTCCAAAAATCACCGACTTAGGCTATAGGTTTAGTTTGAATGTTACTGATCTCGCGTTATAGGCTCGATGCCAGTCGCTTCCGATGGTACCGCTAAACGTATACGTGCTGCCCGCCGTGGTCAGCCTGATTTTCCTGCAGTGAGAACCACACGATGTCCACGCTTGCGCTATTGATATGCGATGACTCGAACATGGCGCGAAAGCAGCTGTTGCGCGCGCTACCTGAAGACTGGGATGTGTCGGTCACGCTGGCCACCCAGGGGCAGGAAGGCCTGGAAGCGATTCGTAAAGGTCAGGGCCAGGTGGTCCTGCTCGACCTGACCATGCCGGTGATGGACGGTTACCAGACGCTGACGGCGATTCGGGCCGAAAACCTCGACGCAAAGGTGATTGTGGTGTCGGGCGACGTGCAGGACGAAGCCGTCCGTCGGGTCATGGAGCTGGGCGCGCTGGCGTTTCTGAAAAAACCTGCCGACCCGGACGAACTGAAAAGCACACTGGAGCGCCTTGGGCTGCTGGGCAAGCCTGCGGTGTCGCCGGTTGCACTGCCAGCCCTCAACAACAAGGGCGGGGTGATCAGCTTTCAGGATGCCTTCCGCGAAACCATCAACGTCGCCATGGGCCGTGCAGCGGCGTTGCTGGCCAAGGTGCTGGGCGTGTTCGTGCAGTTGCCGGTGCCCAACGTCAACATGCTTGAAGTCGGCGAGTTGCACATGGCGCTGGCCGATGCTCACAGCGATCAGCGTTTGACCGCAGTGTGTCAGGGCTACATCGGTGGCGGTATCTCTGGTGAGGCACTGCTGATTTTTCATGATTCGGAGATCTCCGGAATCTCGCAGCTGATGGGCGGCGATCACTCCGACAGTTCCGACATGGAGATGCTGCTCGACCTGTCCACGATCCTGATCGGCGCCTGCCTGAGCGGGATTGCCGAACAGATCGACATTGCCTTTTCGCAAGGCCATCCACAGTTACTGGGTGCGCAGGGCGGTATCGACGAACTTATCCGCATCAATCAACAGCGCTGGAAAAAGACCCTGGCGGTCGAAATCAGTTACAGCGTGGAAGGCCACAATCTGCATTTCGATCTGCTGATGCTGTTCACCGAAGATTCGGTCGAGCTGCTTACCAAAAAACTCGCCTACATGATGAGCTGACCCATGAGCAACGCTATTGAAATCAACGAGCTTCATTGGTTGCTGGCCGTCACGCAGAACATTGACGTAGGCATCGTGGTGCTGGACCTGAACTACCGCGTGACGGTCTGGAATACCTTCATGGAAAACCGCTCGGGCGTGGTGCCCTACGTGGCAGTCGACAAGACCTTTTTCGAGATTTTTCCGGAGGTCAACGCGAAGTGGTTCAGCAAGAAAATCGACAATGTCGTGACCCTCGGCACACCGGCGTTCACCATCTGGGAGCAGCGGCCGTATCTGGTGCGCTTCAAGAACTATCAGCCGATTACCGGGCAGGAGGAGTTCATGTATCAGAACACCACACTGTTCCCGCTGCGTTCGACTACCGGGGCGATCAGCCATGTGTGTCTGGTGATCTATGACGTCACCGACGTGGCGGCCAACCGCAATCAGTTGCTGGCGGCCAACGACAAGCTGCAGCAACTGTCGGGCTCAGCGAAAAGCTGACCCGCGCCCGGGCTTGGCGATGAATGAAACCGGCACTGCGGGCTTGATCCCGCTCGTGCTAGGATCGCGATTTTTCCGCTGACGCTCAGGGACATCATGCGACCTCAAGCCACCCTCACTGTTTTGCCTGTCGAGCGCCCGCTGGTCGGGCGTGTCAGCCCGCCGGGCTCCAAGTCGATCACCAACCGTGCATTGTTGCTGGCCGGGCTGGCCAAAGGCACCAGCCGCCTGACCGGCGCGCTGAAGAGTGACGACACGCGCGTGATGTCCGAAGCCTTGCGTCTGATGGGCGTGCAGGTCGACGAGCCGGATGACAGCACTTTCGTGGTCACCAGCAGCGGGCACTGGCAGGCGCCTCAGCAGGCGTTGTTCCTCGGCAATGCCGGGACGGCGACACGCTTTCTGACCGCTGCACTGGCCAACTTCGAAGGTGACTTCGTGGTCGATGGCGACGAATACATGCGCAAGCGCCCGATCGGCCCGCTGGTCGACGCTTTGCAGCGCATGGGCGTGGAGGTCAGCGCACCCAGCGGTTGCCCGCCGGTGGCGATCAAGGGCAAGGGCGGTCTTGAGGCCGGTCGTATCGAAATCGACGGCAACCTGTCCAGCCAGTACGTGTCGGCACTGCTGATGGCCGGCGCCTGTGGCAAGGGGCCTGTGGAAGTTGCATTGACAGGCAGCGAGATCGGCGCGCGTGGTTACCTCGACCTCACGCTGGCGGCCATGCAGGCGTTCGGTGCCGAGGTTCAGGCCATCGGCGACGCAGCCTGGAAAGTCTCGGCTACAGGTTATCGCGCTACCGATTTCCACATCGAGCCGGATGCCTCGGCGGCCACCTACCTGTGGGCTGCGCAAGCGCTGACCGAGGGCGCTATCGACCTGGGCGTGGCCAGCGACGCGTTCACGCAACCCGATGCGCTGGCCAGCCAGATCATCGCCAGCTTCCCGAACATGCCGGCCGTGATCGACGGCTCGCAGATGCAGGACGCGATTCCGACGCTGGCCGTACTGGCCGCCTTCAATCGTCAACCGGTGCGCCTTGTCGGCATCGCCAACCTGCGGGTCAAGGAGTGCGATCGCATCTCGGCACTGTCCCACGGCCTGTGCGCCATCGCACCCGGCCTGGCGGTCGAAGAGGGTGACGATCTGATCGTCAACGCCGACCCGGCGCTGGCAGGCACTACGGTCGATGCCTTGATCGACACCCACTCCGACCATCGTATCGCCATGTGCTTTGCGCTGGCGGGCCTGAAGATCGCCGGCATCCGCATTCTCGACCCTGACTGCGTCGGCAAGACCTACCCAGGCTACTGGGATGCGCTGGCCTCATTGGGCGTAACCGTTCAGCGCTGACCGCAGGCGCAGCGGCCGCTTTTCAAATCCCGAAAAACGGCTGCATCATCCGCGCCAGCAGTCCCTGAAAACGCAGCTTCGATTCAGTGGCCAGCACGCAAATGCACTCCCGGTCAGGGTAGGCAATGGGCTGGTGATGGATATGGCTGTCCAGATCGGCCACATCGTTGAGTCCGAACTCTCCCTGTATGTCGTAATACGCGCCCTTGAGGACCATGGTCATCTCGCCGCTTTCGTGGCTGTGGACCGGCATGCTCACGCCGGGGGCGATTTTCAGCAGCATCAGGTTGCCCTGTTCGATGCCTTCGGCGCGTACTCGTTGTACGCCGGGGATCAGGGTCTTCCATTTCAGCGTGCTCAGTTGTCGACCAAAATGCGCCTGCATGCAGACCGGCATCAGGTCCGGGTCCTGATTGGCCGCCGGCATCGAGTTCAGGGCGGGTACAAGCCCCGCTTGCTGCTCGTCAAGCCGCGCCAGCATGGCCGATCTGCCCTTGAGCGGCACCACACTGCTGGTGTGCTGCTGCATCAACACACCGCCAATCGCCTCGGCCTGCCTGAGCCGCGCCCGGCACTCGGCGCAGCGTTCCAGATGCGCGGCAGTGACTAACGAGATGACCTGCGACAGCGCCCCTGCGGCATAACTGACCAGCGTGGCGTCGTCCGGATGATGTTGTGGACCCATCATGATTCCTCTATCCGCGAGCGCAATTTTTGAAACGCCAGGCGCAGGCAGGACTTCACCGTGCCGAGCGGCATACCCAGGCGTTCGGAAATCTCCCGGTGGCTGAGCGCTTCGAAATACGACATTCGCAACACTCGGGCCTGATCGGCAGGCAGGTTCTGGATGGCGATGTTGAGTTGTTGCTCCTGGCGCTGGCTGTAATCGAGTGTTCGATCTACCGGAGCTTCCAGACGCTCGAGTTGTTCCAGCGAGTTCTGCACCTGCACCCAGCCACGGTCCTTGCGCACACTGTCGATGTAAAGATTGCGTGCGATGCGAAACAACCATGTCCCCAGGCTGGCCTTGGCCGGGTCGAACGAGTCGGCCTTGTGCCACAGTTTGAGCAGCACTTCCTGCACCAACTCTTCGGCCTGACCTTCTGGCACATTCAGCCCGGTGAGGTAGCGCAACAGGCGCGGAGCGAAGTGATCGTAAATGCGCATGAAGCTGTCGCGGTCCCTCTGGCGGGCCACGGCGGTGACTTCATCGATCCAAAGTCGGGTGATTGTCGATTCGCTGTGAGAGGGGGACAAGTGACAGAAGGTCCTGAGACTGGCAGTTATGCGCATGATCCACCTTCTGATCACCATTGTGTGGGTTTGGTTCGCTATGCAGAGGTGTTACGTAACGGCGTGGGGAGTGGATCACAGGGGGGCGGTTGCGATGGATGTGGCAGATGTTGCGTTTATGGATGGCGTTACTGGCTTACCCAGTCTTCTACTCGCAGCCCCTCGACGCGCCGGAATTCACGCTGATTATTAGTGATCACCACCAGGCCTAGAGAGCGGGCGTGTCCGGCAATCATTTGATCGTACGGGCCGATCGGTGTGCCCGATCTAGCCAGTTCGGCTCTGATCATGCCGGTATGAGCCGCCGCGTCGCTGTCGTAAGGGAGCACTTCAAGACGCGCTGTGAAACCCTCTACAACGGCAAGGTTTCTTTCGGGGCTCAAAGGCTTTTCTGCGCCGTAGACAAGCTCCATCAACGTGATCGCGCTGTTACATAGCTGTCCGTGATGGAGGTTGGAGGCCTCACGTAACGAAGTTGGCTTGTTCTTTATAGTGAAAATGCAAATATTGGTGTCAAGCATGTACTTGAGCATCAGAGCGATTCGCGCTGCTGTTCGGCTGGTTGTCCGCGCTCTGCCATGAAATCATCACTGACATTTTCACCGTCGAACCAGCTGTTCCACATTTCACCGACGGGGAAAATAATGCGGGTTCTGCCCACGGCTACGACATCGACACGTTTCACGTCGTCGGGCAAGGCCACCGCTTTTGGCAGTCGGACAGCCTGGCTTCGATTGCTTTTGAAGACCGTGGATTGTTCCATGAGTGATTCATCCTTGGCTGATGTATCGGATGAATAAGAATGTGTTTTTTTGGGGATATGTCAACGGGATATCCCGGCCCGTTCTGTAACTTGAAATGAGGCACCAGGACACTTATTCATGACCCCCGCTTCAGGTCTTTGTAACGAAGATTTAACTCCAGCGTCACTGATTCTCCCTGCCGCAACAGCTTCAACCCCGGCCGTCCTGGCAAATGATGGGCGTTGGCCGGGTGGCTGACCGGCTCGAAACAAAAGAAATCCAGCCCCGGAGGGCAGAACACCAGAAAGTATTCGCTGCCGGTGGCCTGGCAGTGCAGCTCATAGCCCATGTCTGGCTGGCTGATGATGCTCTGGCCATCCCAGCCAGTGAAGCCGTTGTCCAGATGTGTGTCGGGCAGCGCTTTGCCGTGACGGAAGTCCCACTCGGCGGGCAGGTCCTGCAAGGCGCGGGGCAAACCGGCTTCGTCGCACAGCCAGACCTGCGCAGCCTTGGCCTGCAAACGAGTGTGGGCGGTGCGCGGCAAGTAAGGGTGCAGGCCCAGCCCGTGCCAGACGGCGCGGCTGTCCTGATGGGTGGTGGTTAGTTCGATGCTCAGCGTGCCCTCGCGCAGGGTGTAGCGAAGCTGTGCGTGGTAGGCGAACGGCGTCTGGCTGTCGAGTTGCAGGCAGACCTGCTCAGCGCTCTGTTCGATGACGGTCCATGCCTGCTGCCAGGCGCTGCCATGGATCGGCAGCGGGTCGTTGGCGCTGTTCGGCTCCAGGGCCAGCCAGCCGTCTGGCGTCTCGAAACCGCCGTTGCCGATCCGGTTCGACCACGGCGCCAGCGGGTAGCAGGCCAGCCGACGGGGCGTCTCGGCCGCCAGAGCCTGTTCGTCGCTGGCGCGCAGCAGGGGTTGACCGCTGGCCAGGACGGTCCAGTTGACGATACTGCCGCCGATGTCGGGGGCCAGTGTCAGGCGGGTCAGGCCATCTTCAAGGGTCAGTACGTTCGTGGACATGCTTCAAAGCCTTTCTGGATGATTGGGAGTCAGGCGACTGGGCGCGACGCCAGGTCAACAGCACGATGCCGCTGACGACGATCAGCCCGCCGACCACCTGACCGCTGCTGAGCAATTGATCGAGAATCAGCCAGCCAAACAGCAGGCTGGCCACCGGCTCGATGTTCATCACTGGCGCGTTGCGGGCGATGTCCAGCCGTGCCATGCAGATGAACAGCAGCGAGAAACCCAGACCATACAAAACCACCAGACTGGCCAGTGCGGTCCAGCCGACAGAACTCGTCGGCAGACCCACGCCACCGGGCAGCACGCCGCTGCTGCCGGCGATGGCCGCGACGACGAACACCACCGCCATGGTCAGCATGCTGCGTACGCTGCCGCGCATGCCCGCCAGTTTGTTATCGGTAATCCACAGCGCAAAGGCGAATACCACCGCAGCGGTCGACGCGTAGGCGACACCCTCCAGCCATTGCGGCTCGCTGCTGCCGGGGTTCGACAGACGCTGTGGCACGTCCAGCGCCAGCGTCAGGCCAAACAGAATCAGGCCCATCAGGCCTGCTGCGCGCCGTGTCGGCCGGGCACCGCCCAGCGCCCAGGTCAGCAACGCCAGCAGGATCGGCGAAACATTGACCACCAGCAAGGCCAGGGCCACCGGAATACGCGCCACCGCCGAGTAGATGCAAAAGCTCTGAGTGGCGATCAGCAGCCCCAGAAGCAGCTGCCAGCGCCAGGTGCTGGCGGGCAGACTGAGCCTTTCACGCTGCCAGAGCACCAGACTGGTCAGCACCAGCAAGGTCACACCGGAGCGACAGAGAATAGCCAGCAGCAGGCCGGTATCATGATCGAAGGCAATGCGTGCCGCGATGTGGTTGCCGGCAAACGAGCAGGCTAGCAGCGCGAGGATCAGCACGGCGATGTGGCGCGGAAACAGGGCAGGGGCAGACATACGCAAACCAGCCTCCTTGGCTGGATAACAGAGGTGCATGCCGGAGCGCTTTCAAGCGCTCCGGCAGCCTTGCAACGGGAGACGTCAGAGCACGACGCTCGGCAGCCACAACGAGATGGCAGGAACGTAGGTCACCAGCATCAGTACCAGGAACAGCGCGACGTAGAACGGCACCAGTGCTTTTACCGTGGCTTCGATTGTGACTTTACCCACCGCGGCACCGACGAACAGCACCGCGCCCACCGGCGGGGTAATCAGCCCGATCCCCAGATTGACCAGCATGATCATGCCGAAGTGCACCGGGTCGATGCCGACACCGACGATCACCGGTAACAGAATCGGGGTCAGGATCAGAATCAGCGGCGCCATGTCCATGACCGTACCGAGCAGCAGCAACATCACGTTGATGCACATCAGGATCACGTAGCGGTTGTCCGACAGGGTCAGGAACGCGGTGGTGATCTTCATCGGGATTTCCATCAGCGTCAGGATGTAACCGAAGCTGGCGGCAAAACCGATCAGGATCATCACGATGGAAATGGTGCGTGTCGCCCGGTGCATCAGTTTGGGCAGATCGCGCCATTTGTAATCGCGGTAGATGAACATGGTGACGAAAAACGACCAGAGCACGGCAATGGCCGCTGACTCGGTGGCGGTGAAAATCCCCGACAGAATGCCGCCGAGAATAATGACCATGGCCATCATGCCCCAAAGCGCTTCACCGGCAATTTTCAGTGCCTGGCGCAGCGGGATCACTTCACCCTTGGGGTAATTGCGCTTGCGCGCGAAGATCATGCACAGGCCCATCATCACTGCGCTGAGCAGCAGCCCCGGCAGGATCCCGGCCATGAACAGCGACGCGATCGACACCGTGCCGCCTGCCGCCAGCGAATAGAGCACCGAGTTGTGGCTGGGCGGCGTCAGCAGCGCCTGCACCGAGCCGCTGACGGTCACGGCTGTCGAGAAGTCGCGTGGGTAGCCGTTGCGTTCCATCTCCGGGATCAGCACCGAGCCCACCGAGGCCGTGTCGGCCACCGAGGAACCCGAAATGGCGCCGAAGAAGGTCGAGGCCACGATATTGACCAGCGACAGCCCGCCACGCACGAAGCCCACCAGCACTGCAGCAAAGGCAACCAGGCGTCGCGACATGCCGCCTTCGGCCATGATTGCTCCGGCCAGTACGAAGAACGGAATCGCCAACAGCGAAAATTTGTTCACGCCGCCCGCAATCTGGATCATCAGTGCATCGGCCGGGATGTCGATCCACCAAGCGCCGATCAGGGCTGAAAGGCCCAGCGCGTAGGCCACCGGCATGCCGATCAGGATCAGCGCGATAAAGCTGCCCAAGAGTATAAAAGCGTCCATTTATGCGGCACCTTCGCTTTCTTCAATGACGTCGAAACGCATGACCGCGCGATGACTCTGGTCACCCAGCAACAGCCTTTCCAGGACGAAGACCAGGGTCACGAGGCCGCCGAGGGGGATCGGCAGATAAGAGATACCGACGCGCAGAAACGGCAGTTCGCCGACGAATTGATTCCAGGTGGTGGCGCACAGCTTGAAGCCCTTGAAGATCATGAACAGGGCGACGATCGCCATCAGAATCTGCACCACTACGCTGGCGGCTCTGCGCACCTTCTGCGGCATGCGGTCCACGGCCATCGACACGGCCATGTGCGCACCGGCACGGTAACTGGCGGCTGCGCCGAAGAAGGTAAACACCACCATCAGCAGGATGGCGGTGGGTTCCGGCCAGCTGGAACCGCTGCCGAGTATGTAGCGGGCAAAGATGCCCCAGGGGATGATCAGGGTCATGATCAACACCGACAGGCCGGCAATGCCGATGCAGACCCGATAAAGCGTGTCATTGATGCGCAATAGCGTATTTTTCATAAGGCTCACCACTGCGGCGGCGAACGAGCTGGTGCTCGTTCCCGCTGCTTGATCGGGACAGGCTTATTGGGCCGCTTTGGGGGTGTCGGCAGCCAGCGCCGGATCGGTCTGGACCGCTTCGATGCGGCTGATCAGATCCTTGTAGGGCGCACCGAATTTGTCGCGTACCGGCTGGGTCGCGTCGTAGAAGGCTTTCTTCTGCTCAGGCGTCAACGTGATGAACTCCACGCCAGCAGTCTTGAGCTTGGTCTCGGCATCGGCTGTCGACTTGTCCCACAGCACGCGCTCTTCCATCTGCGCTTCACGTGCGAGCTTTTTCACCAGCGCCTGCTGCTCGGGGTTGAGCTTTTCCCACGTGGTTTTCGCCATCACGATGGGCTCGGGCAGGATCAGGTGTTCGGTCATGGTGAAGAACTTGGCGTTCTGGTAGTGGTTGTGCTGGAAATACGTCGGCGGGTTGTTTTCCGCACCATCAATGACGCCGGTCTGCAGGGCGCTGAAGATCTCGCCGGTGGCCATGGCGATGCCGTTGCCGCCCATGTCGTTGATGGTTTCGATGAACACCGGGTTGCCCTGTACGCGGATTTTCATGCCTTTGAGGTCGGAAATCTGCCGTACCGGCTTTTTGGTGTACAGGTTGCGGGTGCCGCCATCCATCCAGGCCAGGGCGACCATGTTGAATTGCGAGTTGGTGATCTTGTCGAGGATTTCCTGACCGATCTCGCCATCAATGATGGTGCGCATATGCGCCTGATCACGGAACACGAACGGCAGGTTGAAGACGTTGACGTCCGGTACTACCGGGCCGACGATGCCGAGGCTGACGCGGGTCATCTGCACGGCGCCGCTCTGCACCTGTTCGACGACCTCCTTCTCGGAGCCGAGCACGCCACCCGCGTACATCTTGAAACTGATCTCGCCCTTGGACTGTTCTTCGAGTTTCTTGCCCATGTTCTGTTCTGCCACGACCGGCGCATAGCCAGCAGGGTGAACCTCGGCGAACTTGATTTTGACGTCAGCGTGGGCCATGCCTGATACACAGAAGGCCAGCGGAAGAGCTGCGATGAGAAGCTTGCGTTTGAAATCCATGGATATCTCCGATTTTGTTATTTTTGGTCGAGCTACGGGATTTTCGGTAGGGCGCTGTCAGCCCTGAAACGTGGGTTCCTTCAGGCCCTGGACGCCAGGTCGCAGGGCGAACACGCCACCGGCCAGCGGCTGATCGCCAATATCGCCACCCGGGCGAATCGACGTCACGAACAGGGTGTCCAGATTAGGGCCGCCAAAGGCACACATGGCTGGCTTTTTAACCGGCACCACCAGCGAGCGGTCGAGTTTGCCGGTGGGGGTGAAGCGGTGAACCAGGCCTGCGTCGTTGCCACAGATCCAGTAGCAGCCGTCGGTGTCGATCGCCGCGCCGTCGGGACGACCCAGGTGATGGTTCATGTCGACGAACAGGCGGCGATTGCGCGGCGTGCCGCTGTCGGTGTCGTAATCGAAGGCCCAGATCTGTTGCACGCTGGGGTGCGAGTCGGACAGGTACATGACCTTGCCGTCGGGGCTGAACGCCAGGCCGTTGGGGACGATGAAGTCCTTGAGCTGCGCGTCCAGCGTGATCTGGCCGGCGCTGTAGCGATACAGCGCACCCACCCTTGCACCGGCGGCCATGTCCATGAACATGGTGCCCGCCCAGAAACGGCCCTGTCGGTCGCAGCGGCCGTCGTTGAAGCGCATGCCTGCCTGCGCGTGTTCGACGCTGGCCAGAAGCGTGCTGATCAGGCTGCCGTCTTCGCAGGGCTGCAAATGAAAGATTCCGTTCTCCATCCCCGCAATCCAACCGCCGCGGCTGTCGGCGGCGATACAGGCGAGCATCTGCGGCGCTTTCCAGCTGCGCGTGCTGTCCTGATTGAAGTCCCAGCGATGCAGCTCGCCCTTGGGAATATCCACCCAGTACAACGCTTGATCACGCACGCTCCAGACCGGGCTTTCGCCGGTGGCGTTCTGTGCATCGACAATCAGTTCGGCATCCATGACGGTTCGTGTCTCCAGAGTGCTGCGAGAGGAAAGCGCTGCTTATTGGTCGCCGAACGGTCCTGAGGCCACAAAGGCACCGCCCTGGTAGAGCATTGCCGGGTCATCGGCTGCCGGCAGCGGCTGGGCGTCGACCTTCTCGCGAAAAACTTCCGAGCTGTCTTTCGGGGTGTAGTCCAGTTTGCTGGCCAGGCGGTTGTCCCACCAGACGGTCTTGTTGTCCGAGACGCCGTAGACCACGGTGTGGCCCACGTCTGGCGTGTACAGAGAGCGCTCGATCAACTGGGTCAGGTCGGCAAAGCTCAGCCAGGTGCTCATCATCCGGCGGTTTTGCGGTTCGGCAAACGACGAGCCGATGCGGATGCTCACGGTTTCGATGCCGTAGCGATCGAAGTAGAAGCTGGCCATGTCTTCGCCGTAGGACTTGGACAGACCGTAGTAGCTGTCCGGGCGGCGAGGGGAGTGCGCGTCGATGGTCTCGGTCTGCTTGTAGAAACCGATCACGTGATTGGAGCTGGCGAAGATCACGCGTTTCACGCCGTGCCTGCGGGCGGCTTCGTAGATGTGGAACACGCCGCAGATATTGGCGCCGAGGATTTCCTCGAACGGTCGCTCGACCGATACACCGCCGAAATGCACGATCGCGTCGACGCCTTCGACCAGTTTATGTACGGCATCTTTGCTGGCCAGGTCGCAGACCTGAACTTCTTCACGGTCGTCGACAGCGGGCGCCATTTCGGCAATGTCGGAAAGCCGCAGCACGTTGGTGTAAGGGCGCAGAGTTTCGCGCAATACCTTGCCCAGGCCACCTGCCGCGCCGGTCAGCAGGAGGCGATTGAAGGGAGTTTGAGTGGTATGAGCCGATGCCATGAGAGAAGTCCCGATTGTTATTTTTGTCATCTGTTGTCGTATGACTTGCCGGATTATCGGCACCGCATACGCTGATTGTCAACGCGGCCAAGGTCTAAAAACGGGCTGGGCACGCACTTGGCCGGATACATTTGTAACAAGGCAAAACCTGCCGCTGCCGACAGGCTCTGCCACCGGTTTCAGAGCAACGAAATAGGGTAGCTGACGAACACGCGGTTCTCGTCGAATTCGTTGGTGCTGAAATCACGACGCAGACTGGAGTTGCGCCATTTGACGTTCAGATTCTTCAACGCACCACTTTGTACGGTATAGGCCAGTTCAGACTCCCGGCCCCACTCCTTGCCGTCAGTGATGTTGCCGGTGTGCACATTGTCGCCGCTGATGTAGCGGTTCATCAGGGTCAGACCGGGCACACCCAGCGTCGCGAAGTTGTAGTCATGACGCAGTTGCCAGGATTTCTCTTTGGCGTTGTCGTAGCTGGAGTTGTAACTGTCGTTGGCCAGCGTACCGCCACTGGTGCCATTGACGCGCATCCACGCCGTGTCGCCCGTCAGCTTCTGCAGACCGACATAGAAGGTGCTGCCGCCATAGCGGGCCGAGAGCAGCGCGTAGGCCGTCTTGTTATCCAGGTCGCCGGCCAGTTTGTTGCCGTCTTCCTTGCCGATGAAGTAACCCAGGTTCGCGCCCAGGGTCCAGTCGCCGAGCGGCTGACTGTGCAGCAGGTTGAAGAATTGCTGCTGATAGATGTCCTGCAGTTCCGAGTACCAGATGCCTACCTGAGTGCGCTTGTCGTTGAAGACATACTCGCCGCCGCCGAAGTTGAAGCGGTCCGAAGTGAATGCGCCTCGCCCGTTCAGCGACATGTCTTCCATGCTCGCATCGTTGCGTGGGCTGTTGCCGCGGAACTGCCCTCCATACAGCGTCAGGCCGTCGATCTCCTTGGAGGTGACCTGGCCACCGCGAAACGTCTGCGGTAACGAACGACCGTCATCGGAGCGCAGGATCGGCAGCACCGGCATCCACTCGCCGACCTTCAGTTCGGTCTTGGAAACCCGCGCCTTGCCCGCCACGCCCAGACGCCCGAAATCATCGGCCGGACGCCCGTCGCTGTGGATCGGCAGCAACTGAGTGCCACCCGTACCCTTGCCGCCATCGAGCTTGAGCGAATACAGGCCCAGCACGTCAACCCCGAAACCCACCACACCTTGGGTGAAGCCCGACTTGGCGTCGAGAATGAAGCTTTGTGTCCACTCCTCGGCCTTGCTCTGCGGCGCGGCACTGCTCGGATACGCAGGGTTGGTGAAATTACGGTTGAAGTAGGCGTTACGCAGGGTGAGCGTGGCCTTGGTGTCGTCGACGAAACCCTCGGCCATGCCGAGCATCGGGAAAATCAGCGTCATGCCGCCGACGCCCAGCAGGATGCGTGAGCGGGTAGTGTGAGATGTCATTATTGTTGTGCTCCCTTGTTGAGTGAAACCGTCCCCTTTCCTGGCCGCGCGCGAGCGACGGCCGACACCTTCGAGGATTACGTGATGCCTGTCGCCAGGCATGGCCTCGACCTGCAGGCGGCCGAGTACCGTTCGCTGTGTTTCAGCGAATGTTGTGAATCGAGAAGGGTGTCTGGCAGTGCGAGTGTTCAGTAAACGAGGTGTCACTGATTAAGGCTTCGATGATTGAGCCTTTACTGATCGGGCGGGCAGGCGCGGCGTGAGTGTTCATGATGGACTGGCCTCGGTGTTGTTTTTATTTTTGGCATTATAGGTTGTCGTACAACTGCGGGGGATTATTTGCAGACCGTCGCCGCGTTGTCAACGCACCCATGGTCGAGGTTTAACGATTCACCGGCCATTTACCGCGCTCCTGAAAGCAAAATTAAATGCGAGTGAACGCTGCGGGTGGGTGTGCAGTCCACCCGATAATCCCATTCATTTTTTGGAGACTGCCGAATGAATCGTTTCACCCAGAAAGTCATCGTCGTCACAGGTGCCGGTTCCGGAATCGGCGAAGCGACCGCCAAACGTTTTGCCGAGGAGGGGGCCAGCGTCGTGCTGGTCGGCCGCAATCACGACAAGCTGGCCAAGGTGGCCGCGCAACTGAAGGGCGAAGGGCACTTGGTCAGAGCCACCGATGTGGCCGACCCGAGCGACGTGGAAGCGCTGTTCAAGGAAGTGGCGACCCGCTTCGGGCGCCTGGATGTGCTGGTCAACAATGCCGGCATCGTCAAGTCCGGCAAAGTGACCGAGCTGGGCATAGAGGACTGGAAAGAGCTGATGTCCGTGGACCTGGACGGCGTGTTCTATTGCACCCGCACCGCCATGCCGGCACTGATCGCCAGCAAAGGCAACATCATCAATGTCTCGTCGGTGTCCGGTCTGGGCGGCGACTGGGGCATGAGCTTCTATAACGCGGCCAAGGGCGCCATCACCAACTTCACCCGTTCGCTGGCCATGGACCATGGGGCTGACGGCGTGCGCGTGAATGCCGTCTGCCCCTCACTGACCCGCAGCGAGCTGACCGAAGACATGATGGGTGACAAAGCATTGATGGCCAAATTCATGGAGCGCATCCCATTGGGTCGCCCGGGCGAAGCCGAAGACGTCGGCGACGTGATCGCCTTCCTGGCCAGCGACGACGCGCGCTTCGTGACCGGCGTCAACCTGCCAGTCGATGGTGGCCTGTCGGCGTCCAACGGGCAGCCGCCACAGGCGTGACGGTCGGGAGTGCAGAAACAATCAAGCCCGGTAAAGACCGGGCTTGATGTCAACGCAGGGTGATCAGATCCGGAAGTGGCTGACCATCGTTTGCAATTGCCCGCCCAGGCGCGCCAGCTCGACGCTGGACGCAGCGGTTTCTTCACTGGCCGAAGCGGTCTGCTCGGACACGTCGCGCACGTTGACGATACTGCGGCTGATTTCCTCAGCAACCGCGCTTTGCTCTTCAGCGGCGGCGGCAATCTGCTGGTTCATCGCCTGAATGCTCGACACCGTTTGCGTGATGCTGCCCAGCGACGTGCCAGCCTTACGGCTGAGGGTCACGCTGCTGACGGTCAGTTCGCGGCTGTTAAGCATGATGCTGGACACCTGGCGCGTACCGCTCTGCAACGCAGCGACCAGTGTTTCGATCTCCACGGTGGATTGCTGCGTACGTTGTGCCAGGCCGCGGACTTCGTCGGCAACTACCGCAAAACCACGTCCGGCTTCACCCGCACGCGCCGCTTCGATGGCAGCGTTGAGCGCCAGCAGGTTGGTCTGTTCGGCCACCGCCTTGATGACGTCCATGACCTTGCCGATTTTGTCGCTTTCCTGCTCCAGCTGAGTCATGGCATCGACGGAGCGACCCACTTCATTGGCCAGACGCTCGATCTGGACGATCGCTTCACCCACCACCTTGTCACCGTCACGCGCTTCGCGGTCGGCGTTGGAAGCGGCCTGCGAGGCCTGTTCGGCGTTACGCGCCACTTCTGCAACCGTCGCCGACATCTCGTGCATGGCGGTGGCGACCTGATCGGTTTCGACTTTCTGGCTGTTGACGCCAGCGCTGGTCTGTTCGGTAACCGCCGACAGCTCTTCGGCGGCACTGGCGATCTGTACGACGCTGTCGCGAATACCGCCAATCAGCTCGCGCAGGGTGGTGCCCATGCGCTGGATGCCTTGCTGCAGAACGCCGAGCTCATCGCGACGTGTCACGGCCAGGGTCTGGGTCAGGTCACCGGAGGCAATACGGTCGACCACCGCCAGGGTTTCCTGCAGGGGACGGGTAATCTGCCGGGTGATGATGACTGCGGCAATGATGCCCAGAATGATAGCCAACAGTGTGCAGATGATCTGCGTGGTACGTGCCTGTGCGCTTTCCTGATCGCGGCGATCCAGTTGCAGCTTGTACATGTCCTCGCTGATCTTGACGATATCCTGCCCTTGCGTGGTCATTTCCTTGCGCGCCTGGACAATCGTGCCCGTGGCGGCCTTGAAGTTCTGCAAGGTCGTCCGGTACGCCATCAACGAAGTTTCCAGCTGCCTGAGCTGATCGGCCTGAGTGCCGCTGAAGGTTGTCTTGAGCGCATCCAGATCCTTGATGGCCGCATCCAGTTTCGAGACGGCTGCCTGCTCGGTCTCGGGTGTGGCATTGGTGGTGTAACCGCGCACTTCATAGCGTGCGAGTCGCAAGTCATCTTTTGCGTCGGTGACGAGTCGGTACTGCTCGAAGCGGTTGGCGTCAGCCGGGTCCATGTTTTTGACTTCAGTCACAAGCTGCTCGAATACCGCGAGGCTTTTGACAGCATGGGTCGTCAGCTCATCACGAGCCGCAGTGCTGGCCTTGTAGCCACTGCGCATGTTGTTGAGGGACTTCTGGTAGTCAGCGATCACGATGCCCAACTGATCGAGCATTTTCACGTTTTCGGGACTTTTGAACGAGGCCCGCAGTTTTTCCTGATACGCCTTGAAGCTGTCCAGCGAGGTCTGCACGGTTTCGGCAACCTTCTCGTCGCCATCGGCCACCATGTACTGGAGGCGTGTCACGCGCAGTTTGGTCAACTGGGCATTGAGTGAAGTAATGTCACTCATCCAGTTGCTGCGATTGATCAGCCCGCTCATGCTGGTCCAGCCAGTCAGAGCAAGAATGGCTGTAAAAACAAGTACTAGACCGAACCCAAGGGCCAGTTTCATATTCACGCTGATGTTTGCAAACCAGCTACTCATTGAATTCTCCAACAACTGCCATTGAAACGGTCTTCTCCCTGAAAGGTATGGCATACAGGTCAGGGCGGGGTGAGGTATACAGACACTATCGGCAGGGACTGGCCAAGCTGAAATAAAAAATAAAGAAAGTTCCGCGACGCTCCGAATATTTTTTTCCAGGCATATCATTTGCGCCGGTACACCGTTATAAAGCACCGCGTAAGTCATTGAATTAGAACCGCCGCATTCCAGGAGGAACGGCACACTTTCGGCTGTGTTTACACGATTAAAACCCTATCCGTTGTAGGTTCATTGTGTGTGCAGGGCATGACATTTTTTGTGTCGCAAGTTGCTCTGACATCCGAGCCTGCTCCCAGCAGTCCTGTTGAGATGCCTTGTCATGAATTTGAAGTTTCGTCATAAGATTCTGCTGGCCGCGGCCGGTGTAGTGGTGCTGGCGTTCGCCCTGTTCACTTTGTACAACGATTACCTGCAACGTAAGACGATCAACCAGAACCTCGAGTCCTCCGTGGGCCAGGCGGGTCAACTGACTGCCAGCAGCGTCCAGAACTGGCTGAGCGGGCGTATTCTGGTGCTGGAAAATCTCACCCAGAACGTAGCTTTTCAGGGCGTCAATTCCGACCTCAGCGGGCTGGTATCGCAGTCTGCGCTGGTATCGACCTTTCAGTTCACCTATGTCGGTGACAGCAAAGGCACGTTCACCCAGCGGCCCAATGTAGACATGCCGGCGGGCTACGACCCTCGCCAACGGCCCTGGTACAAGTCCACCGTCGACGCAGGCAAGACCATTCTCAGCGCGCCTTATCAGGCTTCCGTGGGTGGCCTGGTGGTAACGATCGCCAGCCCGGTCAAGGCGGCAGGTCAGGTCACGGGTGTCGTCGGCGGCGATCTGAGCCTCGACACGCTGGTCAAGATCATCAACTCGGTCGAATTCGGCGGGCTGGGTTACGCCTTTCTGGTCAGTGGCGACGGACAGATCATCGTCAGCCCGGACAAGGAACAGGTGATGAAAAACCTCAAGGACATCTACCCCGGACAGACCGTCAGCCTGGACGCGCGCCTGCGTGAGGTGACCCTCAATGGTCAGCAAAGGCTGCTGTCATTCACCCCGATCACCGGGCTGCCCTCGGCTGACTGGTACATTGGCCTGTCGATCGACAAGGAAAAGGCCTATGCGCCGTTGAGCCAGTTTCGCAGCTCGGCGATGGTTGCCGTGCTGATTGCAGTGGCCGTGATTGCGTTGCTGTTGAGCCTGCTCATTCGTGCGCTGATGCGCCCGCTGACCGACATGGGCCGTGCGATGCAGGACATCGCTCAGGGCGAGGGTGATCTGACCCGGCGCCTGAGCATTCAGGGCAAGGACGAGTTCGCCGCACTGGGCGGTTCGTTCAATCAGTTCGTGGAGCGCGTGCACGCGTCCATCGTCGAAGTCTCCTCAGCGACGCTTCAGGTGCATGACCTGTCGCAACGAGTGGTCAACTCCTCCAACTCGTCCATTGTCGGTTTCGATGAGCAGAGTGCCCGAACCAACAACGTCGCTGCAGCGATCAACGAGCTGGGTGCTGCAACCCAGGAGATTGCCCGCAACGCATCGGACGCCTCGATCCAGGCCAGTGAGGCCCGCAACCAGGCAGAAGACGGTCAGGTGGTGGTCGAGAAAACCATCCACGCCATGAGCGCGCTGTCGGCCAAGATCAGTGATTCCTGCACGCAGATCGAGCAACTCAACGCCAGCACCGAAAACATCGGTCACATTCTGGATGTCATCAAAGGCATCTCGCAGCAGACCAACCTGCTGGCCCTCAACGCCGCCATCGAAGCTGCCCGCGCGGGTGAGGCCGGACGCGGTTTTGCGGTAGTTGCCGACGAGGTGCGCAACCTTGCGCATCGCACCCAGACATCTGCCGATGAGATTCACAAGATGATTGGCGGCCTGCAGACTGGTTCTCAGCATGCCGTACTCAACATGAATGAAAGCCAGACGTCGAGTCATGAAAGTGTCGAAGTTGCCAATCAGGCGGGCAGTCGTCTGCGCGATGTAACGCGGCGCATTGGCGATATCGATGGCATGAATCAATCCGTTGCTGCGGCGACAGAAGAGCAGACTGCTGTTGTCGAAACACTCAATATCGATATCAATCAGATCAACACGCTTAATCAACAAGGCGTGGCCAACCTTAATGAAACGCTCAAGGACTGTGCTGCGCTTTCGCAACAGGCCGGGCGTTTGAAGCAACTGGTCGACAGTTTCAAGATCTGACCGTATATCCAGTGATCCAGGCCGGGCCACTTACAGGTGGCCAGGTCTTTAAGAATGAGGGATTAAAAGCATCAGTGCATGTATGTTTCAGCAAACCCGCTGGACCGTCCAGCATCATCCGTCCATTAAAAAGCCTGCTCGGTGGCAGGCTTTTGGTCAGAGATCCTTTTTAACCTCTTTATCGATGTGCTTGTCAGCCTTGTGACGCTCTTTGTCGTCATGCTTCGCACCTTTGTCGACTTCGTCGGCGTCGTGCTTCATACCCTTGTCCACTTCCTTGGCGTCATGATCGACACCTTTATCCAGCTCACGGTTATCGTGTCGGACACCCTTTTCCAGTTCACTCTCTGCAAAGGCGACTGGCACTACCGCACCTGCCAGGAAGAGGGCGGCAGTCATTGAGAGTACGAATTTACGCATGCTTTGCTCCTTCATGAGAAATGCTGGCTCGTCTTGAGCCATCATTTTCGAGCATAGCTCATACCTGACAGTCGGAATTGGCAAAGAAGTGTACTGAGCAAAAAAGCCCGGCATTTGGCCAGACTTTGCGGTGCGGTGCGGTGCCTAGTCGGAAGAGTTAGCCGAGCGCCCTGGCAAGCCCGAAAGCTGTTGCTGAAAATAGCGCCGCCATACTCGTGGCGCCAGCGAGGAACTTCCAGGTCTGCTCGTTCATGGACTTGTGAAGTGAGACTGCGAGCTCTGAAAGATCAGTTTTTGTGGCAGAGACGTCTAGCTTCGCCTCTACTCGAATAAGCCTGACCTGAATCTCGGACATCGCTGATTCGATCTTTTCTACACGCTTTTCCAATCTATCACCTCCAGGTGGGTCGGTCGGCCCGCCTTGGCCTTTGAGCTTTTCATATTGAGCCTGGAGAAGCCGAACATCAATATTATTGCTCGACATCTACATCGCCCTCAATTTCGCCTATTTCCTTGAGCGGGTCGATTTGCTCCTGAATACTGTCAAAAGCCATTTGCGCTGCTTCACGTGCTGCTGGCGTGAGGCTATCTGCACTCAGAAGTGCCTGGCTAAGATTCAGAACGGTAGCAAGATTTGCAACTCCAAGCCGATGAAGCCTGGAAACCGTCATTTTGAGTTGCATCACATCGTTGCATTCCATAGCGCTTTCTTTCTCCGATTGCGTAGCGAATCACCCGAAATCAAATCGTTGCCACCGCAGGCTTGGCAGATGATCCAGCATGGAATTTGCGCAGGGTAGGTCGTGTCACGACACGCAAGCAAGGGAAGATAGGGTACGAATGATTTCAAGCCGGCGACCGATATGGCTGGCACGATCTTGCCGAGCGGATGTGAGGGGGGGAGCATGGAACGGGGTCTTCAGAGAGGAGCCAAGGGAATAATAACGATGAGCAGGCATCGCCAGAAACAAGAAAGCCCGCACGAGGCGGGCTTCTTGTTGATTCACAGTGATCAGAAGAAAACTGTGAATCTGTACTTGGTGGCTACACAGGGACTTGAACCCCGGACCCCAGCATTATGAATGCTATGCTCTAACCAACTGAGCTATGTAGCCAAGTGGCGCGCATTATTCTCGGAGAACGCATATGTGTCAAGCGTTGTTGTGAAAAATAATTGCGTGCGATCAACCGGTTAGGTGGCAGCCCTCGTCGGAACGTCTTTCCGGGCGCTTACCGGAACAGGGTGTCGAGCATCTCCAGGTCATCGAATTCTTCTACCCTCTCCAGCATCTCGGCCATCTCCCTGCGCTCCCTGAGCCAGGCTTTAAGGCTTTTCGGGGTGGTCAGTGCCTGCAGTTCGTCCTGTTCCTCATCGAGGTGCTCCCGTATGGCTTTGACCTGCCTGGCACACTTTGTGTTGGCGGTCTTGGGTTTGAGGTCCTCGTACGGGTCCATCAGGAAGCGTTCACGGATCAACATCTTGCGATCATGAATCTCGTCCTCCAACTCTCTGAGTTGTTCGCTCAGGATCCGGTTGAAATGCTTGAGACGCTTGTCGGAGATGCTATCGATGTGGCTCTGATCGATTTGCTCGATCTCCATTTGCATCTTCAGTAGCGCCAGCAAGTCATCACCCTCGTACGCTTCGTTGACCCTTTGCATGAGCGCTGTCTTGCGATCGCGCTCATCGGCATCCTGCTCGCGGTCCGGGTGCAGTGCGCTGACCAGCTTGCGGTAAATTTCGCGCAATGACTGGCTGCCTTCAGCCTCTTCCTGCTCACGACGCAGTTCGCTGGCCGTCGGCTTTTTCGGCTTCTGTGCGCCTTGCGCCTGCTCGGTCTGTTCTCTCAGCTTCTCTTCAATATGTCGGGTCACGTCTTCAAGGGAGTCCAGGTCGACATCGTCGTCCAGTTCCACGCCCAGATCTTCTTCCAGTGATGATTTGAACCGCTGGTTTTGCAGGCGCTCCTCCTCGTCGTAGTCGTTGCCGGTGTATTTGAAGTAGAGGTGCTTCAGTTCTTCATCGTGTTCGCCGCCCATGAGTGACATGGTCAGGACGCAGATAATCTCGAGCACCGTATGTCTGTCTTTTTTGGCCAGGCGAAACTGATCGAAAGCTACGTCAAGCAAGCGCAGCTTGTTCATCTCGTTCGCGGCCTGCTCACTGAGCATCGGAACCAGTTCTTCGATCCACAGCTTTTCGCAGGTGGCTGAAATCGAGAGCCACTGCTGCAAAAGCTTGCGCCTGGCTTCGAGCTTTTCCATCAGCGTATTGAATTTCTTCTGACCGGCGCTCAATTGCGGCCGGGACGGTTGCGCGACGATGCGTGGCGAGGCGGGTGGGGTGGTCATGAAGACCTCCTTGATGGCGAGAGCAATGCTGCGTG
This sequence comes from Pseudomonas sp. B20, assembly GCF_020515755.1. Lineage (NCBI taxonomy): Bacteria > Pseudomonadati > Pseudomonadota > Gammaproteobacteria > Pseudomonadales > Pseudomonadaceae > Pseudomonas > Pseudomonas sp. B20. The sequence continues at coordinate 190,344 of NZ_JAHPJG010000007.1, read as the reverse complement.
GTGGTCGATTGTCGTTCTCCAGTCTACTTTTTTCGACCTTTTTGCTGAATGAATAAATGGCTGCCGTAAAGTCTTTTTCTCGTCTGCTGGGCGGTCCGGTTCTTGCTTGGATGTACCTGATAGTTCGTTTGAGAAGCTTTTTGACGCCAAAAACAATGAATGGCGACACTTTGCGTACCAATCTGAAGCGATGCGTATCGCCATTGAAACAATAACATGGCATTTTGCTGCTAGTGTTTTTCCAACAAAAGACATCGCCTCTGTTCGTTCAGATCCGGCCGGTGTTCACGGGGAGTCGCAGGACATGAACAGTCTTTTGTCACCAGGCATGCGCCTGATGGGACATTTTGGTTTTGCTCGCAAGTTTCAGGTCTTGTTCCTGCTGTTCATGTTGCCGCTGGCGGGCAGCGCATGGGTCATCACCAAGGAGTACAGCAACAAGCTCGATGTCATTTCCGGGGAGCAATCCGGCGTGCGTCAACTGCTGGCGCTCGACGATCTGAACGTCGAGCTGTCCGCCCAGCGCGACCATGCCGCCCGCTGGAAAGCGGCCGACATCCTGCGTGAGCCAACCCCGGCAGCGAAGGCAGCGATGGCCAGCGTCGATGCAGGCATCCCTCGCATTGCCAAGGCGCTTGAGGGCGTTCAGGCGGTACTGGTCGAAGAAAAAGCACCTGCCGATACCATGAACCGTTTCAAGGCGCTTCAAGCCGCCGTCACCGGTCTGGACACAGCATCATTGCGCACGGTGGGCTGGTGGCCTGATGGCTACGACCGATTCACTACCGTGCTGAACCTGGTTCAGGCACTGCGCGAGCAGATCGCGATGGACAGCGGTTTGATTCTCGACCCCTGGCTTGAAACCTACATGCTCATGCAGCTCTCCACCCAGCAAGTGCCGGACCTGATCGAGCGTATCGGTCGTCTGTCGAGTGTGGGGCAGACGTCAGTGGCATCGGGGCAGTTCAGCCTGCAGAGCCGTCTGCAAATGCGCGACCTGCGTGGTCGCATCGATGATTCCAAGGACCAGATGCAAAAGGCTGCCGGCCTGCTGCTGTCCAAGCTTCCCGAGCAGTTACAGCCGTGGGCCGATAAGTACGCTGCAGTAATGCAAGTGCTGGAAGCACAGCTTAAGGTGATTGATGACGGTGTTTTCGGCGGCAGTATCAAGCTCAAGCCGGAAGAGTTCGAAAAGAGCATCGACACCCTGACTGGCAGTACGGCAGATTTGCGCAGGCAGTCGCTTGACGCGCTCAACGGACGCCTCGATTACTACCATGAGACTTCCAATACGGAGTTCATCCCGATGGCGGTGGTCTTCTGCGTTCTGGTGATCATGGCGATCTATCTGTTCGCCTGTCTGCAATCCTCGATTCGCAACAGCGCCAGAGGCATCACCACGCTGGCTGAATCCCTGCGTGACGGCAACCTGTGTGTGGAAGTCGCTGTGCAGGGCCGTGACGAGCTTGCCGCTATCAGCCGCGCGCTGAACGTCGCGGTGGTGCAACTGCGTACCAGCCTGCTGGGCGTCAATCAGGAAACGGTTCGCGTCGGCGATGCGGTGCTGACGCTGAATGCCCAGTCCAGCGGGACGCTGAGTGAGGTCGAAGACCAGCAACAACAGATCAGTCAGATCGCCGCAGCAGCCACCGAGCTGGCTGCCACTTCTCAGGGCGTGGCCAGAAGCTGTGAACAGGCATCGGAAAGCGCCAGGCAGACGCGTCAGATTGCTCAGCAAAGCAGCCAGGACAGCCAGCGCACCACTGACAGCATCCAGCAACTCAATCAGCGTCTGACAGAGACTGCCGCCGCGCTGGGTCGGGTCAGCGAGCAGGGCCAGCAGATTCAATCGGTGGTGGATGCCATTCGTGGTATCGCCGAACAGACCAACCTGCTGGCCCTCAACGCAGCCATCGAGGCGGCCCGCGCCGGTGAACAAGGCCGCGGGTTCGCCGTGGTTGCCGATGAAGTGCGCAGCCTGTCCCAGCGCACCCAGGCCTCGACCGCTCAGATCGCCGGCACGGTCGACAGCTTGCGCTCCACTGTTACGCAGGCAGTGAACCTGATGGAGGCGGCCTGTGGACAAGCCGTCAACGATGCGCAGTCGGTGACCGGTCTGGGCGTCCGTCTGGGGGAAATCGCTACGGCGGTGCAGGGCGTCACCGATACGCTGGCGCAGATATCGACCGCCGTGGAAGAACAGGCGACGACCGCTGATGAAGTGAGCAGCAACATCCAGCAGGTCGATCAGGCCGCAGGGCGTTTGCTGGAAGGTGCCCGTGCGGTCAATCAGGCGGCGGATACCTTGAGTCAGGGCAGTCGGGCGCTGAATGACAATACGGCGCGGTTTCGCTTGGGGTAACTGGGCAGTTTGCCGCATCAGACCGAAGAACCGGCGTGGTGAAACCCGCCGGACTATCCGTTTTTGTGGGAGGACGTGTAAAAGTTGGATCAACGGATATACATTCAATCATTTGATAACTGACGGGAGTCGACACAAGGCGTAAAATGCGCGGTTTTTGCAGGCGAAAGGTTTCTTGAGAACGCAGCTCACCGAAAAACACAGGGCAGACGGTGCCAGCCCGCTACGGCGTATAGGTTTATCCGACGCGTCCGGCCGCCCACGCGTCGCCATTTTGATGTGCACGTACAACGGGGCTGTGTACCTTCGTGAGCAGCTCGAGTCGTTTTTTGCTCAGACCTTTCGCAACTGGGTTCTTTATGTTTCCGACGATGCATCGACTGATGACACCGTTGGCATACTTTCCGAGTACCAGGCCCGCTGGGGGCGCGAGCGGTTAGTTATTTTCAGCGGACCTTGCAAGGGCTTTGCGGAGAACTTTGTCTCGCTGGTTCGACGCCCTGAAATAGACGCCGACTATTTTGCGTTCAGTGATCAGGATGACGTCTGGTTCAGCGACAAGCTGGAGAGAAGCGTGGGGCGCCTTGAGCTATTGAAGCCCGATAAACCGGCGCTTTACTGCTCCAGAACCCGGCTGGTCGATGCAGACTTGAAGGTAATCGGGGTTTCTCCGCTGTTCAAAAAAGAGCCGTCTTTTAAAAACGCCCTGGTTCAGAGCCTGGCAGGTGCCAATACCATGCTGATCAACCAGGCGACGCGAGATCTTTTGGTCAAATTGCCTGAACACGCCCCACTGATCGCCCATGACTGGCTGACCTATCTTCTTGTTACGGGGTGCGGTGGTCAGGTTTTCTATGATGCCGACCCCTGCCTCTACTATCGCCAACACCACGGAAACCTGATCGGCGCCAATGCGAGCACTCGAGAAAGGCTGATACGATTTCGAAAGATGCTTTCAGGGCGATTTGCCGAGTGGAACGATGCCAACGTGGCGATCCTCAAGGATATGGAGTGTGTGCTCACCGAGGAAAGTCGGCACGTGCTGGGTTACTTTGAAAGCGGTCGCAGGCAGCGGTTGTTCAAACGTGTGTTCACGCTTCGAAAAGCGGGGATCTACCGGCAGACTGTACAGGGCAATTTGAGCCTGATCCTGGCGGTGTGCCTAGACAGAGTGTGAGGGAGAGCAACAAGTCCCCCTCAACCGTTACGAACATTTAATGCAAGCAAAACGAGTTTCGGCGTTTACGTAAATCAGTGAGCCTCTGTTTTATCAGGTGCCTTGTATATCTGATAAGCCGCGTTAGGTGAGTTCGTGACCGCTTCAAAATGGGTGTGAATGTATTCTTCAATCCAACGATGCGAATTGGAGAATCTGAGTTCTTCTCGTCCATCCATCGCCATGTTGAAGACTAATGCGAAACCGGGATCAGCCTTCTTTATGCGTTGAATTTCAGCTCGTTGAAAAGCCTCGCTTCGAGGCGAGAGTGCGTAAATTTCCCAGAGCGGCGCATTGCGCCCCAGCAAGGGATAAGCTCCCGGCCAGAAAGGTAACACCAGTACGCTTCTGCCCGCTGGAGCATAGCGATTGGTCAGATCCCTCAGAAGATGTACCGCTTCAGCCGTGCTGGGGTCCATGGATAGGTTCGAACCGGACACCTCTACCGAGGTCCATCCGTCTTGGGTGCGAGCAAGGACCCCGGGTTGCCAAGCGGCAAGAATGAATAAACTGACGACACTCGTAAGTATGGCCAGTGCCCACTTTAAAGTTTCTGAGTGAAGTGTCCCTAGAGTAATAAAGATACCCAAGAGTAAAGGGTATATTCCCTGTGCGAGATGCCCCACGTCTGCTCGAGCGAAAGCATAGTGAGCATAAGGCAGCGTTGCGCAGGCAACGGCCACAAGTTCTGGAGGCACAGCGCGCCCCTTGATTCGCTCTTTGAATACCCACGCCAGTGCACCACTTCCAAATACTATCAACCCCATGAAGCACAGCCCGATCAGGAACCATCTTGTTTCGATGACGACTCCGGCAGTACCAAAACCCACCGTCCAGGGCCAAGGTATCGGAAGAGGTAAGTTCGTATTACCCTGCTCAAGCATGAAGACAATCGTATCGATGAACGCTGTAAAGTAGCCTGGTGTAAAAAGGCACATGGCTAATACGGGAAGATAGCCAACTGCTACACCTGCGGCCCAAGCCACAATGTCCGTCAAACGGTTATCGGGCGTCGGTGATTTAATTGCCAGCCAACCCACGGCTATCAGACTTGCAACAGCGGCATACACACCGTGGTTACGGCCGAATACGGCAGCGATGCCGACGATGACGCCGAGAAAAAAGTAACGTTTCGTGTTAGGGCTCAACAGCAGATAAGTCAGGCTGGCGACTACGATCATCGAGAGGGACATGTCAATGATCTTATGCCGCGGATACATCCAGGCCATGAGGGTGATAGCCGCGATGCACAGATAAGCAAGTCTTCTTGTCGTGTTAGATCTTAGCGCGATGGAAATTGTCCAGAGCCCTGCATAGACACCTAGCAGTTGAAACACTGCAACGGCTGCACGCAGGGCTACGATGCCTGTGTCACCCATAAGCGCAAAGAATCCCGCGGACCAGTAGTAGCGACCTGGGTCATAGGCCATGAAATCTCGAACTGGTACTTCTCCTTTGATGATCTGTTGAGCGCCGTACCACAGGTAGCCTTCATCCCAAAGGTTAAATCCATCATGGCCCTGCCACAGAAAATTCCCCACGACAAAAGTAGCCGATATCAATAGCAGCATAAAGCTGTTTAGGGTTCGCTCTTTTGTTGCATTGTCCATAGTTTTCGGCCTTGAAGGTATAGCTGTCGTAAGGAGGCGAAGTGCTTTCTGGTTATTTGATGACGAGCAAGACTTTAGATCGACATAGGCTAGACGAGTTTTCTCCAGGTATTTCTAAAACCACGCTGTAGCCGCCTGATTCAGATGAAGACAGGTCTGCTTTGAATGAGAATCCGGACTTCAGAAGCTTGTCGTTTTTGAATGCCTTTACCAAATCGGGACGATCAATAATGACCGGGTCTTTGAACGTGTCGGGAGCGCCTTTGTAGCCCGTCAGGCGGAGCCTGATTTCTTTGGGGGCTTCATTTTTTATTGGGTCGAAGGCCCACCCATTAAACTCAACCACTTCTCGATTGACGTAGATGCTCGCCCCTGTTTTTCCCGCGATCGAATCAATATTGCATTTGTCGAATGAATAGTGAGTGACTTTGGCATTTGGTAAGCTTGATGCATTATCCGGTTTCTTATCACACCCAGAGATGATGGCTGATAGGAGGGTAAGAAAACAGATGGCCGTAAGGGTTTTGTACATGGTTTTTCCTTAGATATTGGTTTATAAACGAGCCAACTTTTTACACATCTCGAATCCTGAACGGCCAATCCAAAGCAGTTGGTGCTTCTCCCTTGGGCATTGGCATCACTGTAGACGCATCAAGGTTTTATAGGGTTGCACGCTCTTCAAGGTGAAATACAGAGTGTGTGGGATCTACGTTTAGAAGACTTGCACTACCGTGACGCAGGTCCGGCCGAAAAGGCAAGTTTTGAAAGGATAAACGTAACGGGAAGTGTCAGTGCTATTGCTGCCAATGGTGCCAACCTTGCATCCAGTTTAAGTTGTTCAACCCAACACCAAAGTATGGCCAAGCTCAAGCAATACTGGAAAGCGTATATAAGCGGCAATAAAATGACTGAGCGCAGTCCCTGATGGCTCTTGAATACAAAAAACCGATTCATGATGTAGGCTAGTAATATTCCAGACACATAAGAAATCGTATAGCTTATGTTGTAGGATAGGAACATTAACAGAACGAGGTAGAGTCCGTAGGTCAGGGCGGTGTTGAAACCGCCTGACATCAGGAATCGGGCAAAATCCTGTTTTAAGAATTTTGAAACAGCCTGATTCATCATCGTGCCATTATTCAGCGTTTGCGATCAGGGATTTGAATTCTTCGTAGTTACGAATGTAGTCCCCGGCATCATAGTAATGCGACGCAAATACCAACAGCACGGCGTCCTGAGAATAGCGATACTGAATACCCCACGTCATCGGCGGCAGGTGGATGCCCTGATTCGGCTTGTCGAGAATAAACTCTTCACGATTGACACCATCATCCGCTACAACATGAACCGAGCCCTTCACGGCAACCAGGAACTGGTGACAGATACGGTGTGCGTGCTCGCCTCGAGTCTCGGCGGTCGGTACGTCGTAGACCAAGAAGTAACGTTCGGACTTGAAGGGTACCGAACGCTCGAATTCGCCCGCCGACAAGCTACCGCGAATATCCGCGACTTCATTCATGGTGTGCAGGGTAACGTTCTTCACCGACGTGGCGGTTACTCCTGGTGCGGCTTTTTCCGGGCGCGTCTCGCTACTGGCGTTGACAGGCTTGGCGTCCACGTAACCAATGATCTTGGCCGGGTTACCTACGACTATAGCGTTAGGCGGCACAGAGCGGGTAACGACGGCACCTGCGCCGACCATGGCGTTGATGCCGATGGTGATACCCGGAAGAATCGTGCAGTTAGCACCCAGTGAGGCGCCTTTTCTGATGATGGTACGCGCGAAACTCTGTGGATAGACTTTGCTGCGTGGGAACAGGTCATTGGTAAATGTGGCGTTAGGACCGATGAAGACATCGTCTTCAATGGTAATGCCGTCCCATACCTGTACACCGCATTTCAGCGTCACCCGATCGCCGATGATAACGTCATTCTCGATGAAGACGTTGTCACAGACGTTGCATTCACTACCGAGGCTTGCGCCTGGCAGGATATGTGCGAACGCCCATACCCGCGAATCTTTGCCGATATTCTCGGACTCGCACAGCGCATGGCTGTGAACAAAGAAATCCTTACCGCTGCTCATGTGTTTCTCCAAATCCCTCGATCCGCATCGGGATGGCCAAGGGCCTATTCTTTGTATTTTCGTAAGTGCGCCATGCATAAGAGCCGACGATGCCCAATCCCAGCAGGTTCAAACAGCCGAGGAATGTGATGGCCAGCATGATCATTGCGTAGCCGGGTACTTCAATTCTGCCTTCGAGCTTGGCGATCAGTGTGAACACACCGAACAGCGCTGCAAATGTAGAGCCGAACGCGCCGACGCGGGTCAATATACGTATAGGCATATCCGTGAAGGAGAATACGCTGTCCATCAGGTAATTGACTTTTTTACGCAGTGTCCACGCAGACGTACCGTGAACCCGTTCCTGCCGGGTATAGGTAACTACCTCGCGGCGATAGCCCATCCAGAATATCTGCGCGATGAGAGAGCTGTGACGCTCTTCAAGAGTCAGCAGAGTATCCCGAAAAGCCTTATTGCAGGCGAACATATCAACACCGCCTGGCGGTATTTCAGGGATGACATAGCGACGGTAAAAGCCCCAGAAAATCTTTGAAGCAGTCCGCGTTGCCCATGGGTCCTGACGACCTTCACGTACACCAACCACAACGTCGATATCGCCGCGCATCAGTACCGTATTCATTTCCAGAACCAGTTCCGGCGGCTCCTGAAGATCTGCAGCCATTACCGCAAAACGGTCGCCAGTGCCATGCTGTAAGCCCGTGCGGATCGCCATGAATGATCCGAAGTTTCTGGACAGCAGGATCAGCTTGGACTTGAACGATTGTGCCGGCAGTTGTTCCCTGAGTAGTTCGTAACAGCGGTCAGGGCTGCCATCCACAACGAACACAACTTCCAGGTCGTGTCCAAGCTGCTTATCAAGCGCCGTCACAGCGACGAGCAAGTCGGGAAGATTGCTCTCGTTGCGATAGACGGGAATGACCAACGTCAGCAAAGTCATATCTCCTTGGAAAAGTGCGCAGTGACCGCTGCGATGACGCGTTCAACCTCGTCGTCACTCAGGCCCGGGAAGCAGGGGAGGGAGATGACGGTATCACATGTACGCTCGGTCACGTCCAGAGCGACGGACGGCGCAGATGAGTACGCTGGTTGTTTATGGTCGGCGATGGGGTAGTGAATATCCGTACTGACTGACTTCTCTTTGAGTGCCGCAGCCAGAGCCGCCCGATCTTTCGCGCGAATCACATATAGATGGGCGACGTAATCATCCGAAACCGAGGATGGAAGCTCGATATCCAGTCCCGCGAACGCTTCGTTATAGCGCTTGGCGATGGAGCGGCGCTGTTCGTTCCAGGTGTCCAGATGCGGCAACTTGATTCGCAGAATCGCGGCTTGCATCTCATCGAGCCGGCTGTTTCGGCCACCAGGGATGGCAACACGGTACTTCTGATCCCAGCCATACTGCCGAAGCTGGCGGATACGTGAGGCCAGAGCGTCATCACCGGTAACCACTGCGCCGCCGTCACCGAGAGCGCCCAAGTTTTTAGTCGGGTAGAAGCTGAAGCAGGCGATGGTGCCGAAGCTGCCTGCTTGCTTGCCATTGCGTCGAGCGCCGTGGGATTGCGCGCAATCTTCAAGAACAGGAATGCCTGCTGCGGAAGCGATCTGAACGATCTCTTCGATGTTCGCCAGTTGACCGTACAAGTGCGTAACGATGATGGCCGCCGGCTTTTCCTTGGCAATTACAGTTTCCAGAGAGTTTTTGCAAAGGGTCAATGTTGCAGGATCGACATCTGCATAAACAGGCGTTGCGCCTACTGCGTGGATGGCAGTGCTGCCATAGAAGCCGGCGTTCGCTACGGCGACTACGCGGTCACCGACGACGATGCCCAAGCCCTTGAGTGCAAGCTCCAGTGCGTCGGAGCCGTTGGCCACGCTAATGCAGTGTTGCACACCGACATACGCTGCGAACTCTTCTTCGAAAAGCTTTACCTCATTACCCAAGACGTACCAGTGGCTGTCCAGAACAGCCTTTAAAGGCGTGGTGAAGTCGAGTCCGGCGTTGGCTTTGGTAGCTGAGAAAAGGGGAATATTTTCCATTGGAATTTCCATAATCAGTAAGACGAACGACTGATGAACTCGCACACATCAGGCATGGCGAAAACTTTGAAGGTTGAGCTGACAGTATAAAGTTTCAAATCACATTTGTCGGGGCTTGACAAAGCAGGAACAGTGCCTTCATAGCCGCTGCGAAGGGCCGACTTGTTGCCCAATGCTGCAGCGACATCCGGTCGCTTGCCCTCGACTCTGAGTGCGCCCACAATTTTTCCAGCTTCTACAGCGATGATGTACTCAGGCAAGCCGTCTGTCTGTGGAGGAACGCTCCATCCCCTAAGTATCCAGCCTTCTGAAGTTTTGCGCACTTCGTCGAGGGTGCCCACTGCGCGGACCTGTTCCAAGGGGGCTTTCAGGAAAAACTCCCCATTATTCAACGACAGCCGGTTTGCCAACTGCGCTGCACTGAGGCTGTCGGTAGCCGGTTTTTTGGACGTATTACTTTCTATAACAGCTTCGGTCACTGACTTTCCGATGGCCGATTTCTGGATGTTGCTCGAGCTAAGCGTGTTTTCTTTCCAGGCCACCATATTTGTCCAGGCCATCCATATCACCACTGCGATGAGGCACTTCACGTGAAACTGGCTTAACCTGGCATTTCTAACAGACGAAGTAGCGTTTCTGGCACGAGCTCTGCCCATGGTTGCGAAAGCAATGAGCAGCGTCAGAAAAGGAATTGTCACGAACAGATATCGACCTTGCGGTTGAGGCAAGGAGTTCTGAGAGGCCAGCATACTGAGCAAAATAATTGACGGGAACAGACCCAGTATCATGATCAGCGGCAGCAGAAAATTCAGAAGAAATACCGGCTTGCTATCGCGTGAATAAATACGAGCTGTCTGTATCGTTGCCATGATGACAAGCAAAATGAACAATACTGCCGCGCCCATGTAATAGGTCGATGGTAAAAATATATTCATCCAGCCAGTGGTCGAAAAGTAGCTCGTCAATGTGAGGTTGAGCCACGGAATGACATTCTCCATGTTTAACAGATGCCCCGAGCACCGGACATAACAGGTCCCAAAGCCTGCAGCAGGGTTATTTCTATGCAGGGCAACAAAGTCGATCTGCCCGGAGATTCCGGAGATCTCCCCAAATTTAAGATAGGTAACAAGCAGCATGGGCACTGAAACAATTACGGCAGCTGTTAGCATCGGCACAACGCGCTGTTTCAGAATTTTGTCTCTGAAAAAATGCTGCGCAGCGAGCATCACCACGACGAAAACCAAGGCAGGCAGCAAGTATAACTTTGCTAGAAACATCAGACCTATCGCGCCGCCGAGCCATACGGCGGTCAATTTATTCGGTGCTTTTAGAAAACCCAGCAGCGCACTGATAAGCAGTGCAACGCTCATCAGTCCGTAGGCGTCACTGTTGAAATAAGAAAAAACAAAGGAGACCTGCGGTATCAGTGAGATGATCAGCGCTGCAAGGGCAGCTGCTTTTTTCGACATGCCTGCCCGGTTTGCGATACGGAACAAGGCGCAGATAAATACTGCGCCCAGTATCCAGTTAAAGCATCTTGCAGCTAGATAGCCCAGATCGCTCGGCAACATCCAGCTCAAACTGTATGAACTGATCAGTGCACCAATTACGTGCGGGAATGGCAGGCCGTGATACCAGAACTCACCTGGTTGCCAAGTGTATCCCGAGATACCACCTGTAAACGCTTGAGTCGGCGCACTGGCTGCTGGCAGGGAATGGAACGATTTCAGGTATTCCAGCAAAAAAAAGTGCGTCGACTCATCAGGTGCGCCATTAAAGGCAATTCCCGCCGACCAAACTGCCAGAAGGATAAAATAGGATATGGCCAGCACTCGTTGGTAACGAGTGCTGGACCAGCCTGTTTGATGATCTGAATGATTAGTTTGAAACACGGGCGACCCTTAAGGCTGCAGAAAATGTCACAGCGCTGTATTGATTGTTTTTGGCGACTGCGATCAATTTTTGAACCTTGGAGGCCAAGCCAGACCGAAATCTTCGTGATCAAGGGTTAAGTTCGGGCTGTAGGCGTAATCAACCTGGATGTTCGGCCAGCGATTTTTGATGTAGCGAATCTCATGTCCAAATCGTTCCTGTTTCTGAGGCGTGTCCTCCAGACCGCGGGTCGCCGATTCATGGTGGTACAACTCAGAGAAAGGTGTCCAGACGTTGAGATACCCAGCTTCCTGAACCCGTAAGCAGAAGTCCACATCATTGAATGCTATCTTCAAATGCTGCTCATCTAGCCCGCCTACCTCATCAAAAATTGACTTTTTAATGATCAGGCATGCGGCCGTGACCGCCGAGAACTCCTGAATTAGCTCCGCTCTACAGAAATAGCCATGTGCACCTTTTGGGAGATACTTGTGTGCGTGGCCGGCAACACCACCTATGCCCACCACAACACCACCATGTTGGAGTCTGTTGTCTGGGTACCAAAGCCTTGCGCCTACTGCACCGACCTTTGGCTGCAACGCAATTGAAACCATCTCGCTGAGCCACTCAGGTGTAATCACCTCGATATCGTTGTTGATGAGACCAATCAGCTCACCTTTGGCGATACGCACAGCACCGTTATTGAGCGCAGAGTAGTTAAACGGTCCATCGTCTCGAAGTACGCGAATGTTTTCTTCCTGATCGATTTGAGCAAAGTATTCCAGCGATTCGGGATCGTCAGAGCCGTTATCAATCAGAATGATTTCGTAATTTTTGTACGTTGTCAGGCTTTTGATGCTGTCGATACACTGCTTGACCAATGCGTAAGCATTTCTTGTCGGTATGACAAGTGTTACAAGAGGCAGCGCTGTCGGCAGGTTATAGTGCACACGGTACTGACCTGTAGGTAGCAACTCTGTCGAGCCAATCCGACCTTGACGTTCCAAATGCTCATCAAGAGCTTTAACTCCCGCCAATGCAGCATAAGGCTTTTCGTCGCCAGCCATGGCTGTACTGCCAGCGTGTATGCGCCAATGATAAAGCACTCGAGGAATGTGAATAATCTGGTCGCGTTTAAGTTTTTCTATGCAACGTAAGGCGAGGTCATAATCCTGAGCACCCTCGAAACCTACGCGGAACTGCCCAACTTCATTTACGAGATCACGACGATAGGCTCCAAGGTGACAAACCATATTTTGCGAACGAAACAGGAACTCGTTCCAGTCTGACTTGAAGTAGGGCGAGCTACGGTTCCCTTCGGTATCAATCTTGTCCTCGTCCGAGTAGATCAATCCTGCATCCGGGTTTTCGCGAATGGTGCGAGCAATCCAGTAAAGCGCATGAGCAGGCAGAAGGTCATCATTGTCCATTAACGCAACAAAAAGACCTTTAGCGACGCCCAGTGCCGAGTTGCTTGCCTGCGAGATGTGACCATTGCTGCCACGGAAAACAACTTTGATGCGCTTGTCTTGCGCCTTCAAAGATTTCAGGTACTCGATCACCGCAGGATTTGTCGATGCATCGTCAGCGAGGCATAGTTCCCAATTGGTATAGAGCTGTGAGCGCACGCTGTCCACTGCTTCACGCAGAAGATCCAGTGGTGGGTTATACACCGGCATGATGATAGAAATAAGCGGGTACTCAATCCAGCGATTCATGTGCTCGTTGATACGATTGATTTCGGCTTCGCCCAACGTGTCGTAATATTGGACCCATCGAGAATAATCGTGTCGATCGGGCACTTCACGCGTCTCGCTTCCGACGAACGCATGTTGAGCTTCACCTTGAACCCAGCGAGCCTGTGCGATGACACCTGCGAGTCCCCTGAGACGCCACACTTGGTAGGCCTTCTTCGCTGTACTGGAAAGTCCACCTCCTCGCTGAACAATCAATGGAATCGACGCAGCAAGACGTTTTGCACGGAAAAATGACCTGGTTATCTTTCTCAGTGGGGCGGTGGCTTTCCAACTGTACGAAGATTGCATCGCGATGATGTGCAGGTTCAAGTTGTGAACATGCGTATCTTTGTCTACAAGTGCCAGACGGTGATTTTCCTGAGCTGCCAAAATCGCAATTTCAAGCTCTGTTAACTTGGCATTATGCTTCTCTTGCGCCTCTCGGGTAGCGGCATCAATATCCGCTAACGCCTGACGGTGCTCTGCTTGAACCTGAAGGTTTGCCGTCTCAAGATTCTCCATCGCAATACGGTGGTTTTCTTGAATCGCCAGATTTGCAGCCTCCCGTTCTTCCAGCGCGACTCGATGGCTTTCCTGAGAGGCAAGCTGTGCAGCTTCGAACTCTTCAAGAGCCAATCTGTGATGCTCCTTGGCCGCTTGGTGCGCAGCTTCAAGCTCTTCGAGGGCTAATCGATGCTTGTCTTGCACCGCCAGATTCTCAGCCTTGAGCTCTTCCAGAGCCTGGCGATGATTTTCCTCTACCGCAAGGTTCGCTACCTCGACGGCGTCTAAAGCTGAGCGGTCTTTAAGATTCAATTCCGATATAGACCCAAGCGCTAGCTTGAGCTCCTCTTCCTGTTGAAGGAGTCGCTCAGCGACCTGACCTTCCGTGAATAAAGTGAACGTAATCTGTATTTTGAACGACTTCCCGGCTAATAGCGAATTGAGATCAACCGGAAGCACGATGTGCGGGTCATCATCCAATGCCATGAACATTGTGCTGTCGTTCACGTCGTTAACGAATGTGGTCGTGCCCGCAGAGTCTAGAGGTGCGCTGGCACTGTCACGCCATGACCATGCTTCCGAATTGGCGTCATAAATGGTGATTGCGTCTACCGAAAAGGATTGACGAATATTGGTGGGATCAAAGCGAAGTGCCGCGCATCGGTAGGTCGCTGGAACTGTGAACACTAAGGTCTGACGTCCATCGTGTACAAATTGACTTATCGTCCGCTCTTCTTTGAAGCCGCCCGCCGCATCACCTATATAGAGCGTCGCCACCTTAGGCGTTTTGTCTCCCAAGGATCCCATTTTCTGAATGGTCGCTTCTGGTGACCAATTAAGAAAGCTCACAGCTTCTCGGCCGGTGACTTTTTCTTGAAACATGGCTTCTAGTAGCGCGTAGCGGTTGAGATCCTGCTCTTTGATCTCAAGGCCCGCAGTGCCAATCAACTCAAGAATAAAATCACGCCTGTTGATCATGGTCGTGCTTGGGTAGAAGGGTACTTTATTCGCTATCAGTAGCAGCAGGCCCCGCATTAGCAGATGGCCGAGTTCGACGCCTGCCTTCATCTCCCATTCGATATCTATGAGGTGCGGGTTGCCTTCACTGTCAATAATGATATTTTGTGCAACTGCGTCAATATAGTGGCCAGGTAAACGAACGTCTATATTGTCCAGTTCAGTAGGGCTTTCTTCAGCAGCCAAGAGCTGGCTTAGGCAATCAAGATAGGTCGTTAGAAAAGGGGTAAACGTTTCAACTGACCAGTCTTGCGTTGTTGAGGCTTCAAGAAATTGTAGGCTGAGCAAGTTGCCTTTTGCGTAGCCATGAGCTGCAGGAAGGATGAATTTGAACGGGGCATCACTGTCGTCTGCCGCTTTGATAGTGCTTAGACGTTGGTATTGGACTTCAATGCCTTCGCTGGTGTCGACGAAAACCGTTGCCTTGCAGTACTCTGCATTGCGCCCTGTGCTGTAGTGATACGCTAGGACATTGCTAGGGACTGCGTCGTGCGGCTGGCATGAAGCGACAACCATAAACGAATTCGCGAGGTCCATGCCCAGATGATTCTCGATCACCACCGGCCAAGCTTTTTCGAGGTTAAATGTGGTGGTCGATGGTAACTGTGGATCTTTCCGAGTGTTCTGGCAGGCCAGTGCAGCAGCGTCAAAATTATTGGCTTTGAAACCGTTCTCTGTGATCAGGGAATTGGGGATTTTGTAGTCCGGATAAGGTGATAAAAAGCTTGATGATGCAAAGCCGGCGAGGGCTATTAACTGATCAAGGCCTTTGCGGCCGAATGTCTTAGGCTGGCGGCCGACATACCGGCCCTCAATACCGTACATGGCGACACCAACGTGATCCTCGGGCGCACCGGCAAAATATTTGAGGCCAAGTTGGTTCTCTATGGCAATAAACAGATAACCGTCGGGTTTGAGCAGCTTTTTAACCCGTTTTAGCATTCCAAGTGCAGGATCTTCGTCATTGCTAAACATGCTGGCGTATTCGAGTACACCGATGAGCGTTACTACGTCGAATTGCTGATCAATCTTCAGATCATCGAATCGTTCAGCAAGCACCGTGACATTATCCAGATCACGTGTTCTGCTCGCTGCGATTGCAGCTCGGCGCGGGCTACCTTCCAGCGCGAGCACGTTAGCACCCACCTCACCGAGGTAGCGGCTGATCGCACCGCAACCCGCACCGATTTCGAGAACTGATTTACCTTTTAGAAGGTGCTCGAACGGGCGAAAGATATTTCCGCGAGTGGAACTAAGGTGATAGAGCTTTGGCCAGTCGGTACAGTAATGCGGAAGCTCGCTCGACAGCACTGAGACATCGCTTGCGTCACGAACGATCCTCGCCAGCTCATTTTCCGAGCTATCGCCGTCACTGTAGGCAATGCCTTGATAATCAGTCCGCACCCATACAGATGTATCTGTATCACGGAGGTAGCCACATCTATCAAGCTCAAACATCAACAAGTACCGGTTCAATTTCCATGGAGGCGCCCAGGTCTATCAAGCCCAGAAGCTTCGGAGTAGGTTCTACGACGAAATGTATCGAATCATAGCGCCGGTCGTGAGGCACGATGTCTTCGCTTTGCCGAGAGGCGATACCGATGGAAATGAAGTAATCACCGGTCGCCAGCGCGTTTCTGAATTTCACTCGCGCTTTTGCCTGTTTGCCAGCGCTGCCTATCAGGCCTGCGCCGTCGCAATCCTGCATGTAAGAGTTGGTGCCGTATACGGTGATACCCTCTTTGGTCTTGATCGTAAAGCCGATAATCGGGTTGACCACAGTGCGATTGAATTGCAGGGCCAGATCAAGAACGATTTCCTCGCCCGATTCAACGCTGTTGGGAAACTCCCTACCCGATGCATTCATATGGAAGTCGAGCAGTGTTGCAGCTCCATCCCCCCAACGGTACTCATGAGGGTTGTAACCAGGCCTGCTGGCGTATACGTCTTCATCAAAACGCAGCGCTATCTTGTCGGTTTCGACTGGGGCGGTTTCCACTCGCTCTGCTTCGGCGAGATCCAGGCTCTTGTCGGTGATAGGGCTCTTCTCACGCCCGAACAGAAGGTCCGTGTAGCGGTTGATGACCGGGCGCGATTCGCCGATCATCTCGATCCTGCTCTTTTCCAGCAAAATCGCGCGATTACAGTGGGTGACCACTTGTTCGCTGGAGTGCGTGACCAGCAGGATACTGGTGCCATTTTCTTTCAACTGCCTCAGGCGCTCAAAGCACTTGGCCTGGAATCGTGCATCGCCAACGGAAAGTGCCTCATCCACGACAAGGATTTCCGGATCGACCTGGGCCTGGACTGCAAACGCCAGGCGCACGGCCATGCCGCTTGAGTAGGACTTGACCGGCTGATCGAGGAATTCGCCTATGTCGGCAAAGCCGGCGATCGCGTCAAAGCGCTCGTCCACTTCGTCACGCGTCAGCCCAAGCACAGCTGCGTTCAGATAAACGTTTTCGCGACCGGTAAACTCGGGGTTGAAGCCAGACCCCAGCTCCAGCAAGGCCGCTACCCGGCCACGTGTGTGAATCTCGCCGACAGTCGGGTTCAATGTTCCGCAGATGATCTGCAGCAAGGTTGACTTGCCTGAACCATTGCGGCCCACGATGCCGACTGTTTCGCCTTTACCGACGTCGAAGCTGACGTCGCGCAGGGCCCAGAACTCCTTGCCATAAGTAGTGGTCGGCTGTCCTGACCAGCGCTGAATTCTAGGCACCAGTGCTTGTTTCAAGCGGTCGTGCGGCTTGTCGTACGTGTAAAAACACTTCGAGACGTTTTGTACGCTGATAACCGGTTGATCAGATGACATCAGCGAATCCTTTACGTGTTTTTTGGAAGAACCAGAACCCCATGGCGGCAATTACCGCGCCAATCACAATGGCGATACCCAGGCTGTCCCAGTGCGGGAGGTTGCCGAACAGCAGTACGCTACGGCTCTCTTCGATAATGTAGGTAAGCGGGTTCATCTGCAGCCAAGGGCGATAGACCTCAGGAAGCGCCGCCACCGGGTAAAGAACCGGCGACAGAAACAGCAGGACAGTGGTCAGAACCGTAATGACATGGCCGACATCGCGTAAGTAAACGCCCAGGGATGCGAGAAACCAGCTGATACCCAGTGTGCCCAAAATCAGCGGCACCAGAATCAGCGGGAACAACAGCGCCGTCCAGAAAAGCGTATGCGAGATCAGCAGTTGTGCGATCACCAGCACTATCAGGCTGATGCAACTGTGGAAGAGCGCCGAACCCAAGGTGATAACCGGTAGAATTTCCAGAGGAAACACCACCTTCTTGACGTAGTTGCTGTTACTCATCACCAAAGAAGGAGCTCTGTTGGCACACTCTGCAAACAAGCCATGCACGATCATCCCGACGAACAGCAGAATAGCGAAGCCGCCTTTGCCAGTGTCGACGCCGACCCAACGCGCGCTGAAGATTTCAGAGAACACGAAGGTATATACCGCCAGCATCAACACCGGGTTGAAGAATGACCACGCCAGGCCCATCACCGAGCCACGGTAGCGCCCGATGACTTCTCGCTTGGTCATTTGCGAGATCAATGAGCGGTTGGTCCACAGGCTGCTGACGAGCCGCAAAGGGCCCGCCGAGGGGGTTTTATGAGGGTTCATTAAGCGAACACCTCGGCGTCTTCGAATACGACGGCTTTCTGATCTTTGGCAGACAGGGAAGGTGCTTCGCCGAATGGCCAGTCGATGCCCACGGTGGCGTCGTTCCAGGCAAGGCTGCGTTCATGTTCCGGCGCCCAGTAATCGGTGGTCTTGTAAAGGAACTCGGCGCTTTCGGACAGAACAACGAAGCCGTGCGCAAAGCCTTCCGGAATCCACAGTTGTTTTTTGTTTTCGGCGGTGAGATGCAGTCCCACCCATTTGCCGAAGGTCGGGGAGCTCTTGCGCAGGTCGACCGCAACGTCAAAGACTTCTCCGACGGTTACTCGGACAAGCTTGCCCTGTGGCTGTTGAATTTGGTAATGCAAACCGCGAAGAACGCCTTTCACCGAACGCGAGTGGTTGTCCTGAACGAACGTTACAGGCCGTCCAACGACCTCTTCGAATGCCTTCTGGTTGAAGCTTTCAAAGAAAAAACCGCGATCGTCGCCGAAGGTCTTGGGCTCGAATACGATGACGTCTGGAGTGGCGAGGCGTGTTGCATTCATAGGTAACGTATCTCCGGGATGCTCATCAGGGTCTGCTCATAAGGCCCTGGCTGGGGCAGGCGTGTGTTGAAAAAAACCTGCGCCATGGAATTTGATTGCGCCATTAAAACGCGTTTCACGATATCGAGGCTCATGGGCGTCGGGTGCCCCATAGGCTGTCCACCTGGGCGGAAAATGTCTGCGCTGGATAAGGGGGTAGTTCTGTTATGACTGTGGGGCGCGGGGCATGCATCGTCTATTTGTAGTTTTCCGACGTAGGTTCCGACGATGAGCAACACAAGGTCTTCATTGCAGGACGGTTTTACGAATTGAAGCGCGTCCGGTATCTGAGCTCATGGCCGTATGGGTGACTCGAGCCTTGTCATCCTTGGTTGGGCGGTACAAGTGACCCCACCTTCCGAGGCTGGTTCCGCTCACCCCGGTTACACCGGCTTCTTTGCGCTTTTGATACCGAAAACAAAGGCCTGCACATTAACATAAGCCGCCGCGGGAGAACATTCGGCGCCCTGCGAAATTAAGCGGTTTCGGTACTGTGACCGATGCCCGGCCATGCGATGGCTAAAGTTCTCTGTGGCTTTGGGCGCAGATGTTGAAAACCCGTATTTTCAGAAGGTTGCGATGCCTGAACATCGGTTTAATCAGGCAGCATCGCTGTGGCTGGGCCAGAAGGGCGCGAGTGGCTATCTGGCAGTCAACGCTTGCTTAGCATTGCTGTAAGGCAGGCAATAATGAAGAAGATCTTGTCTCTCGGTCTCCTGCGGCATTGCGGTGCCTTGAACGCGAGCTTCAGGAACGACAGCCGCGTACTCACGTGTTTCCCCGCAGGATGCAGTTGGTTGTCTCCGATCAACTGGCCAATCAGCACTACCTGCCCGGCCCACCAACCGTCAGCAATCTTTTTCAGTCGACTGATGAGTGAGGCAAGCCCGGTGTTGGCGCCAACCTGATTGTTGGCGTGTTGGCGGTAGTCCATGCCGGGAACCGGATCGATAAGCCATCGGAAGCCGTGATTGCGAGCAAATGCGTAACAGTACCAGTCGTGCAGGCTGACGGCCTGAGCTGCATCCCAGTGGGAAAGGAGGGATGACTTGAAGGCATCTGCAAGCCGGCGATTCATCACATAGGTGCAGCCAGGGCCTGCAGCTTCGAACAGATAGTCCCACTGGACCTGAGGCTGAGCCTTGTCCAGCAGGACACGCTGACCATCCGGCCAGAATGCGGTGACATTGCTGGAATAGGCATCATGATGATCCGGCGCCAAAGCCGCTACGGCGCGCTGAAGCTTGTCCGGATGCCAGATATCATCTTGATCGGAGAACGCTACGTAATCGAATGTCGAGAAGTCGACATCTCGGATCAAGCGAAAGAAGTTGCGTGACGCTCCGCCAAATCGTCCGGCAGGCGGCAGCAGGGAGATACTCGCATGGTGCTGAGCGTAGTCGGCACACCATGCTTCAGTGCCGTCCGTGGAGGTATCGACACTGATGAACACGCTGACGCAGACGTTTGTCTGCTTCAGGATTGAATCAAGTTGCGCCTCTATCCACGCCATACCGTTATAGGCTGCCAGCAGCACGGCTACCTTGGGAAAAACAGATGACATACTGTTCGCAGCCTTGCGGTATGGGATAGAGGTTTGCAGTCTTAGAACGAACCCAGATCCAGCAGCTTCTGCAGATACTGGCCGTAGCCGGTCTTCTTAAGCTTCTGAGCCTGTTCACCCAACTGAGCGGCGGTGATCCAGCCGTTGGTGTAGGCGATCTCTTCCAGGCAGGCAACTTTCCAGCCCTGACGCTGCTCGATGGTGTGCACGAAATGGCTCGCTTCCAGCAGCGACTCATGAGTGCCCGTGTCCAGCCACGCAAAGCCACGACCGAGAATTTCTACGGTCAGGCTCTTCTGCTCGAGGTAAGCACGGTTTACATCAGTGATTTCCAGCTCGCCGCGCTCGGAAGGCTTGATGCTCTTCGCGATTTCGACGACCTGATTGTCGTAGAAGTACAGGCCGGTGACTGCATAGCTCGACTTCGGCGCTGCAGGCTTCTCTTCGATGCTCAAGGCGCGGCCGGTTTCGTCGAACTCGACAACACCAAAGCGCTCTGGGTCAGAAACGTGGTAACCGAAGACGGTCGCACCGTGGGTCTGCTGGCTGGCCGAGCGCAGGTTATCGGAGAAGTGCTGGCCGTAAAAGATGTTATCGCCCAGGATCAGGCAGCAAGGATCTTCACCGATGAACTCTTCGCCAATGATGAACGCCTGTGCCAGACCGTCAGGTGTAGGTTGTTCAGCATAAGTAAGCTGAATACCGTACTGGCTGCCATCGCCCAGCAGTTTACGGAAGCTTGGCAAGTCTTCTGGTGTCGAGATGATCAGGACTTCACGCATCCCCGCCAGCATCAGCACTGAAAGAGGGTAAAAAATCATCGGCTTGTCGTAGATAGGCAGCATCTGCTTGGATACGCCAAGGGTGAGCGGGTGCAGACGAGTGCCCGAGCCGCCGGCCAGGATGATGCCTTTACGATTAATGGTGGTCATTTGTTCAAAGTTTCCATGAGCATTCGGGCTACACCACTTTGCCAGTCAGGCAGGTGCAGAGAAAAATTGTGGCGCAGCTTTTCTGTGTTCAGACGCGAATTCAGAGGGCGTTGCGCGGGTGTCGGGTATTCGATCGTGCCGATGGGATTGATCGTTTCCACCGCCAGGGGTTCCCCGTTGGCGCGGGCGAAATCAATCACATACTGCGCGTAGGCATGCCATGACACTTCGCCGGCCGGTGCCAGGTTGTAGATGCCACACAACTCCGGCTTCGCCAGCGTTTGAAGCAGGGCAGCCGTCGCTATGTCGGCCAGCAGCTCCGCACCTGTAGGCGCTCCAATCTGATCGGCGATCACATTGAGCGTCGGGCGATCTTTTGCAAGGCGCAACATGGTTTTGGCAAAGTTGTTGCCCCGTGCCGCATAAACCCAGCTGGTACGGAAGATCAGGTGCTTGCAGCCTGAGGCAGCGATAAGTTGCTCGCCTTCAAGTTTGGTTGCGCCGTAATAGTTGACCGGCGACACGGCATCGCTTTCTTTCCATGCGGTGTTGCCCGAACCGTCGAACACATAGTCGGTCGAGTAATGAACCAATAGCGCGTCCAGCGTGCGCGCTTCTTCTGCAAGGACCTGGCTGGCCAGGGCATTGACCCTGTGCGCGAGCTCGCGCTCGGTTTCGGCCTTGTCGACAGCGGTATACGCTGCGGCGTTGACGATAACCTGAGGTTTGACGCTGCGAATGGTATTGCGCAGGCTTTCCAGGTCAGACAGATCGCCACAAAGGTCGCCATAGGCTGTTGATACATTATGGCGGTCAAGAGCCACTACTTCGCCCAATACCGCGAGTGAGCGCTGCAACTCCCAACCTACCTGGCCGTTTTTGCCCAGCAGAAGAATTTTCATCATTTATCGGCGCGCGCTGTGTAGTTCTTGTCGATCCATTGCTGGTAGCTTCCGCTCTTGACGTGAGCAACCCATTCCGGGTTATCGAGATACCATTGCACGGTCTTGCGGATGCCGGATTCGAAGCTTTCTTCCGGTACCCAGCCCAGTTCGCGCTGAATCTTGCTGGCATCGATAGCGTAGCGCAGGTCATGGCCCGGGCGGTCCTGCACATAAGTGATCAGGCTGGCATGCGGGCGATGGGCTGAATCCGGACGCAGTTGGTCGAGCAGGGCGCAGACAGTGTTGACCACTTCGAGGTTCTGCTTCTCGTTGTGACCACCGATGTTATAGGTCTCGCCGATCTCGCCTTCGGTGACGACTTTGTACAATGCGCGGGCGTGGTCTTCTACGTAGAGCCAGTCACGAACCTGATCACCTTTGCCGTAGATAGGCAGCGGTTTGCCTTCCAGTGCATTGAGAATGATCAGCGGGATCAGCTTCTCGGGGAAATGGCACGGGCCGTAATTGTTGGAGCAGTTGGTTACCAGCGTGGGCAAGCCGTAAGTGCGGCTCCAGGCGCGTACCAGGTGGTCAGAGCTGGCCTTGCTGGCCGAGTAGGGTGAGCTTGGCTGGTAAGGGGTCGTCTCGGTGAAGAGATCTTCCGGGCCTTCCAGGTCGCCATACACTTCATCGGTCGAAATATGATGAAAGCGGAAGTTGGCCTTGCGTGCTTCGTCCAGTTGGTTCCAGTAGCCACGTGCAGCTTCAAGCAGCGTATAGGTACCAATGATGTTGGTCTGGATAAACTCCGAAGGGCCGGTGATCGAGCGATCGACATGCGATTCAGCTGCCAGGTGCATGACGGCGTCGGGCTGATGTTCTTTGAACACCCGATCCACGTCCTCACGGTTGCAGATATCGACATGCTCAAACGCGTAGCGATCGCTTTGATCGGCTGACTGCAGTGACTCAAGGTTGCCTGCATAGGTCAGCTTGTCGACGTTAACGACGGAATCGGTTGTGTTGGCAATGATGTGCCGGATGACCGCCGAACCGATGAAGCCTGCACCGCCTGTTACTAAGATCTTCAAAAGAGTATCTACCTTGAGTTGTGACAAGGCTCTGCCCGGTCCGTGGAAACAATCGCTGATCGGCCTCCGTCTTTCAGACATCTGCTGTGTTAAACAGGAATGTTTAAATGACGTGGATGAGCGACAGTTAAAAAACGACATTTTACATATAAAAACAGACATCCCCATCAAAAAATTTGAGGGTCCCCGCGATAGTGTGGAGCGTTTGAGCATGGCAGTGCATAAAAACGCGAAAGCCCCGGATTAATGGGGCTTTCGCTGCGGTGGGAGAGCGCTCCTGCCGAACGCTCTCCAAGCCTGAGTGATGCTTACACGTTAAACCGGAAATGCATCACATCACCGTCTTTAACGATGTATTCCTTGCCTTCCAGGCGCCACTTGCCGGCTTCCTTGGCACCTGACTCACCCTTGAACTGGATGAAGTCGTCATAGGCCACCACTTCGGCGCGGATGAAGCCTTTTTCGAAGTCGGTGTGGATCACGCCTGCGGCTTGTGGTGCGGTGGCACCGACGCGGACGGTCCAGGCGCGGACTTCTTCGACGCCTGCGGTGAAGTAGGTCTGCAGGTGGAGCATTTCGTAGCCAGCGCGAATCACGCGGTTCAGACCGGGTTCTTCGAGGCCCAGGGCTTCGAGGAACATGTCTTTCTCTTCGCCGTCATCGAGCTCGGCGATTTCGGCTTCGATCTTGTTGCAGACCGGCACCAGCATTGCGCCTTCTTCTTCGGCGATGGCGCGGACCACGTCCAGCAGCGGGTTGTTCTCGAAACCGTCTTCGGCGACGTTGGCGATGTACATGACCGGCTTGGTGGTCAGCAGGTGGAAGCCACGGATGGTGGCTTTCTCGTCGTTGCTCATGCTCTTCATCAGGCTGCGTGCAGGCTTGCCTTCGCTGAAGTGTGCAATCAACTGTTCCAGCAGGCCTTTCTGGACCACTGCGTCCTTGTCGCCGCCCTTGGCGTTGCGGGTGACCTTTTGCAGTTGCTTCTCGCAGCTGTCGAGGTCGGCGAAGATCAGTTCCAGATCGATGATCTCGATGTCGCGCTTGGGGTCGACGCTGTTGGAAACGTGAATCACGTTCTCGTCTTCAAAGCAGCGCACCACGTGGGCGATGGCATCGGTCTCGCGGATGTTGGCGAGAAACTTGTTGCCCAGGCCTTCGCCCTTCGAAGCGCCTGCCACGAGGCCGGCGATGTCGACGAACTCCATGGTGGTCGGCAGGATGCGTTTCGGGTTGACGATGGCTGCCAGGGCCGCCAGACGCGGATCGGGCATCGGCACGATACCGCTGTTCGGTTCGATGGTGCAGAAGGGGAAGTTCTCGGCCGCGATACCAGATTTGGTCAGGGCGTTGAACAGGGTGGACTTGCCGACGTTAGGCAGGCCGACGATGCCGCAATTGAATCCCATGGTGTTTCCCCTCGAGTGATGTCAGGCCTTCTGGCTGTGCAGGTTTTTCATCGCCCGGTTCCATTCACCGGCGAAGATATCCGGCAGCACGCCGAGGGCAAAGTCGATACTGGCGTCCAGTTTTTCCTGTTCGGCGCGTGGCGCTCGACCCAGGACAAAGCCGGATACCTTGCTGGCATCGCCCGGGTGGCCAATGCCAAGCCGCAAGCGATGGAATGTGTTCTGGTTGCCGAGCTGCGCAATGATGTCGCGTAGCCCGTTATGACCGCCATGGCCGCCGCCCACTTTGAGTTTGGCAACGCCCGGAGGCAGGTCAAGTTCGTCATGCGCCACCAGAATCGACTCGACCGGAATACGATAAAAGCCGGCGAGTGCCGCGACAGCCTGGCCGCTGCGGTTCATGTAAGTGGTGGGAATCAGCAGACGAACGTCCTGACCCTGGTGCGTGAAGCGCCCGGTCAGGCCAAAGAATTTGCGCTCGGGAACGAGGTTGGCTCGTTGCGCCGCAGCAACACGCTCAACAAAAAAAGCCCCTGCGTTATGCCGGGTCTGTTCGTATTCGGCGCCTGGATTTCCCAGGCCCACGATCAGTTGTATGGCGGTCACGACAGGGGCTCTTCCTTTGGAGTTGAGGGTTGAACCGCTGACGACAGCGGCAATGTGGACGAAAACTGCTCATTTACCATGATGTAAACTCAGCGATCTCGCCCGCTTTGCCTGCTATCGCTCGCGATGTTCCCTGAGCAACTCCGACGTTACCAAGTAATGAATTACTCGGCAGCGCCTTCTTCAGCTTCACCTTCTTCTTCGTCTTTGACGATACGCGGTGCGTGGACGTTGGCGATTGCCAGGTCAGTACCGTGTGCCAAAGCGACGAACTCAACGCCTTTAGGGGCTTTCAGTTCGGACAGGTGAACGTTGTCACCTACTTCCAGCGCGCCCAGATCGACTTCGATGAACTCAGGCAGGTCTTTCGGCAGGCAGGTCACTTCCAGTTCAGTGGTAGTGTGCGAGATCTCGCCGCCTTTCTTGACCGGAGCTTCTTCGTTCAGGAAGTGGATCGGCACGATTGCGGTCAGTTTCTGCCCGGCAATAACGCGCACGAAGTCAGCGTGCATCACGTGGCCTTTGGCCGGGTGACGTTGCAGCGCCTTGATGATGACGTTTTGCTTCTTGCCACCAACGTTCAGCTCGATGATGTGGCTGTAGGCCGCATCGTTTTCCAGCAGTTTGGCAACTTCTTTGGCCAGCATGCTAATGGACTCGGGGGCTTTGTCGCCACCGTAGACGACAGCTGGAACCAGGCTAGCGAGACGACGCAGGCGGCGGCTCGCACCTTTCCCCAGGTCGGAACGCTGTTCTGCATTCAGGGTAAATTCGTTCATGTTGTATCTCCAAATTAACCACATCCACCGTTGCGTTTGCGACCAGCGCTCGGATGGTATGGGCAAAAAAGCCCCGCCCTGACCGGATGTCAGGGCGGGGCGCTTTTCGTCTGCGTGATGTCAGTTAACGGAACATCGCGCTGATCGATTCTTCGTTGCTGATGCGGCGAACCGCTTCGGCGACTACCGGGGCAATATCCAGTTGGCGGATACGGCCACAGGCTTGAGCGGCGGCGGACAACGGGATGGTGTTGGTCACCACCAGTTCGTCCAGCACGGAATTTTCAATGTTTTCGATCGCCCGACCCGACAGCACAGGGTGTGTGCAGTAGGCGAAGACCTTGGCAGCACCATGCTCTTTCAGGGCCTTGGCCGCGTGGCACAGCGTGCCGGCGGTATCGACCATGTCATCGACCAGAATGCAGGTACGCCCTTCGACATCACCAATGATATGCATCACTTCGGAGTGATTGGCTTTTTCACGGCGTTTGTCGATGATACCGAGATCGACACCCAGGGATTTGGCGACAGCACGTGCACGCACGACACCACCGATATCCGGAGAAACGATCATCAGGTTTTCGAAGCGCTGATCTTCGATGTCATCCACCAGAACGGGGGAGCCGTAGATGTTATCTACCGGAATGTCGAAGAAGCCCTGAATCTGGTCAGCATGAAGATCAACCGTGAGCACACGGTCGATTCCCACTACGGTCAGCATGTCAGCGACAACTTTTGCGCTGATGGCAACACGTGCGGAGCGCGGACGGCGATCCTGGCGGGCATAACCAAAATAGGGAATCACAGCAGTGATTCGGGACGCTGAGGAGCGACGGAAGGCATCAGCCATCACGACGAGTTCCATCAGGTTGTCGTTCGTGGGTGCGCAGGTCGGCTGAATGATAAAGACGTCTTTACCGCGGACGTTTTCATTAATCTCAGTGCTGATTTCGCCGTCGGAGAATTTTCCAACAGAAACATCACCCAGTGGGATATGCAGCTGACGTACTACACGCCGAGCGAGATCGGGGTTGGCATTCCCCGTAAAGACCATCATCTTGGACACGCGCAGTACCTAGAGGCTGAGGGTAACCTGGATGAGTATAGAAAATGGCAGGGGCGGCTGGATTCGAACCAACGCATGGCAGGATCAAAACCTGCTGCCTTACCGCTTGGCGACGCCCCTGTATTGAATCAATCGAGTGCCTGGCACTCAATTCCTGCTACAGAATTTGCAGCTTGCGATGCAACATCGAGATGTTGCTTCCTTTCGCTACGAACCCCGTAAGGGTATCTGTAAGAAGGGCCGAGACTTTATCAGCTTCAGCTTTGTTTGGGAAGGCCCCAAACACACAACTTCCAGTTCCGGTTAATTTTGCTTCGGTAAATTTACCTAACAAATTCAACGCGTTACGTACTTCTGGGTAACGCCTCTCTACAACCGCCTTACAGTCATTTCGACTGTTTCCCTTGGGAACGGGGCGCACTTTAATGGGCGGCGTGTCGCGTGTCAACAACGGATCTGAAAAAATTTCTGCTGTACTTACAGATACTTGCGGAACGAGCACCAAATACCACGGTTCTTCCGGGTCAACCGGGGTGAGAATTTCGCCGACGCCCTCAGCAAAAGCGGCATGTCCACGCACGAAAACCGGTACATCGGCGCCCAGCGTCAGCCCCAGTTGCGCCAGACGATCCCCATCCCAGCCAAGCTGCCATAAATGATTCAGGGCGAGCAGGGTGGTTGCCGCATCCGAACTACCACCGCCGATACCGCCACCCATGGGCAGGCGTTTTTCCAGCCAGATGTCCATGCCCAGTGTGCAGCCGGACTGTTGTTGCAGGGCTCGGGCGGCTTTGACGATCAGGTTGCTGTCATGCGGGACGCCGGGCACGTCGGTCTGCAGGCGAATCTCGCCATCTTCGCGAACGCTAAAACCCAGTTCGTCGCCGTAATCGAGAAACTGAAACAGGGTCTGCAGTTCGTGATAACCGTCAGGACGACGTCCCAGAATGTGCAGCATGAGGTTGAGCTTTGCCGGGGCAGGCAAAACCAGTTGTGGCGTGCTCATGGTCATTGCCCCAGTTTGCGAGGCTGCCAGTCCTTGATGACCAGCGTGACATCCAGGTCCTGCCCGTGCAGTTTGACGCGCTCCGGCAGCCAATAGCCGTTCTGCTCGACGTAGCTGAGGTATTCCACCTGCCAGCCATCCTGTTCAAGGCTGGCCAGCCGGCTGTCGCCATCGAGTGTCACGTTGCTTTTACTGTCCGGTGCCGGCAGACCGCGTACCCACCATACGAGGTGCGACACGGGCAGTTTCCAGCCCAGTTGATCCTGCAGCAGTGATTCTGGCGAGGTGGCTTCGTAGCGGCCCTGATTGGCAACTTCGAGCACCACTGCGCCGGGCCGGCCGGTCAGGCGCGCTGCACCACGACCGAGCGGGCCGGACAGGCGGATATCGTAGTAATCCTGGCGCTGCAGCCAGAACAGGGTACCGCTGCCGGAGTCTTTCGGCGCGCGGATACCGACCTTACCGTTGATCTGCCAGCCATCGAGGCTGCTCAGTTGTTGTTTGTGCTCGCGCCATTGCGCGGGGTCACCTTTGCCCTGAACGGCTTCGCGGGAAGTGAGGCCGGCGCAGCCGGTGAGCAGGGCGATGAAGCTGAATACGATTACATGGCGCAAAAACATAACGTCAAAGGGTCTCTGATCCGGTCAAGCGTCGCAGTGTGCTGCGCAGGACGGTGCTGTCGGGTTGTTGTTCCAGGGCCTTGGCCCAGACTTTTTTGGCTTCGCGCTGCTCGCCCTTGGCCCAGAGTACTTCGCCCAGGTGGGCAGCGACTTCGTGGTCGGGGAAGCGCTCGAGTGCCTGACGCAGGTAGCGCTCGGCATCGTCCAGATTGCCCAGGCGGTAGTTCACCCAGCCAAGGCTGTCGAGCACTGCCGGATCGTCCGGGCTGATCTTGTGGGCTTTTTCGATCAGTTCGCGGGCTTCGCTATAACGCGTGGTGCGATCGGAAAGCGTGTAGCCCAGCGCATTCAGCGCCATGGCGTTTTCCGGTTCGCGCTTGATGATGGTCCGCAGGTCTTTTTCCATCTGCGCCAGATCATTGCGTTTCTCAGCCAGCATGGCGCGGGTGTACAGCAGGTTGGCGTCGTCCGGGTATTGCTTGAGCGCCTGATTCAATACCTGCCAGCCACGATCCAGTTGATCATTGCTGGTCAGTGTTTCGGCTTCGATCAGGTACAACTGCACAGCATAATCGGGCTCTTCGGCGCGGGCTTCGGACAGCCGTTTGGCGGCTTCGGCACCGTTACCGTTGCTGACTAGAATATCGGCCTGGCGCAATTGCGCCGCCAGGAAGTCCGGGCCGGGGCCTACCTGAGCGTATTCGTTGAGCGCGCTTTGCGGGTCATCGCGCTCTTCGTGGATGCGGCCCAGATTCAAGTGCGCCGAATCGACATGCGCGCCACGGGCGATCAGCTCTTCCAGATAACCCGCTGCTTCGTCCCAGGCCTTGGCTTCAAGGCACACCAGCGCCAGCGAGAAGCGCAGCTCGTCATCATCCGGATACTGCTGCAAGAGCGCAGAAAACTGCACTTTGGCGTCTTCCATACGGTTCTGCTCGACGAGCATGCGCGCATAGGTCAGGCGCAGGCGCTTGTCGTCAGGGTATTTCTTGATGCTTTTTTCCAACAGGGGCACCGCTTCCTTGCCTCGGTTCATGCTTTGCAGCAGACGGGCGTGGAGCAGGATCGGCGCGATTTCGCCTTCTTTGGGCGGGTTGTCTTCGAGCAGTTTCAACGATTGTTCGGAATCGCCGTTCTGCTGCAGCAACAGCGCCTTGCCGAAAATCAGCTGGCCATTGTTCGGGTATTTGCCCAGCAGTCGGTCAAAGCTCTTGAGCAGACCATTGCGGGTGTCCGGATCTGTTTCGGCCGCCGACAGGGCCAGAAAATCGAAGTGCGTGTCGCCCTGGCCTTGCAGGACCCTCTCCATGTACACAAGGGAGTCATCGTAACGCCCGGCGCGCGCCAGCTGGATGGCGGCGGCTCGCTGCGCTTCAAGATTGCCCGGCGCGTTCCTCGCCCAGATCAGTGCGGTATCCAGCGCCGACTGATCGGCACCCATGTACTCGGCAATCTGATAAGCGCGCTCCGAGACCCCCGGGTCCTGAGTCTTGATCGCCTGGGTCACGTAGTTGTCCAGGGCGATGTCGAAGCGGTTGCGCTGGCCAGCCAGCTCCGCACTCAACAGGCTGACCAGAGTGTCCTGAGTGAACGAGCCATACACCTGCGGCTTGGCTTCAGGCGCGGGTGGGGCGTCCTTTTGAGCGGGCACAGGCTGTGACGAGGCGGGGGTCATGGACTGACAGCCACCTAGAAAGGCAAGAGCAAGGAACAACGCGGAGGATCTATTCATATATAAGAAGGGCGGCTTACCTGCGGTGGGAGCATCATGACACAAGGCTGTTGGCAAAACCCACAGCCGTCGGAAAAACTGATGCAATGCGTGTGTTTGCAGTGTCGCGGACCCAAAAGCACGGTCTGCGACGAGCGATTGTAGTGGGACAATAATATGTGGTGGTTGTTCTGAGCTTATCGAAGTAGGACAATTACCGGCTTCACGTCACCACCTGCGACCCTGAATGGCCTTCCTTGCACTCGGTATCAACCATAAGACCGCCTCGGTCGACGTTCGCGAGCGTGTGGCATTTACCCCGGAACAGCTGGTCGAGGCATTGCAGCAGCTCTGCCAACTGACGGAAAGCCGCGAGGCTGCGATCCTTTCGACCTGCAACCGCAGCGAGTTGTACATCGAACACGAGCACCTCGGCGCGGACAGTATTCTTGCCTGGCTCGCCAATTATCATCACCTCAGCCTTGAAGAACTGCGCGCCAGTGCTTACGTGCACGAAGATGACGCTGCCGTGCGGCACATGATGCGTGTCGCCTCGGGGCTCGATTCGCTGGTGCTCGGCGAGCCGCAGATTCTCGGCCAGATGAAGTCCGCCTACGCGGTTGCCCGCGAAGCCGGTACGGTCGGGCCGTTGCTCGGTCGACTGTTCCAGGCGACGTTCAGCGCCGCCAAACAGGTGCGTACCGACACCGCCATCGGCGAAAACCCGGTCTCTGTGGCCTTTGCCGCAGTCAGCCTGGCGAAACAGATTTTCAGTGACCTGCAACGCAGCCAGGCCTTGTTGATCGGTGCAGGCGAGACCATTACGCTGGTCGCCCGGCATCTGCATGATCTGGGCGTCAAGCGTATCGTGGTTGCCAACCGTACGCTGGAACGTGCCAGCATGCTCGCCGCCGAGTTCGGCGCGCACGCGGTGCTGCTGTCGGACATCCCGGCGGAACTGGTCAACAGCGACATCGTGATCAGCTCGACGGCCAGCCAGTTGCCGATTCTGGGCAAGGGCGCCGTGGAAAGTGCGCTGAAGCTGCGCAAGCACAAACCGATTTTCATGGTCGATATCGCCGTACCGCGGGATATCGAGCCTGAAGTCGGCGAGCTGGACGATGTTTACCTGTACAGCGTCGATGACCTGCATGAAGTGGTGGCAGAGAATCTCAAGAGCCGCCAGGGCGCGGCGCTGGCCGCCGAGCAACTGGTCAGCGTGGGTGCCGAGGACTTCATGTCGCGCCTGCGCGAACTGGCCGCAGTCGACGTGCTGCGCGCCTATCGTCAGCAAAGCGAACGGCTGCGTGACGAAGAGCTGAGCAAGGCGCAACGTATGCTGGCCAACGGCAGCAATGCCGAGGACGTACTGATCCAGCTGGCGCGTGGCCTGACCAACAAATTGTTGCATGCACCCAGCGTGCAGCTCAAGAAGCTGTCTGCCGAAGGTCGCGTCGATGCGCTGGCCATGGCCCAGGAACTATTTGCCCTCGGTGAGGGCTCGACGGATAAAAACCCGCAATGAAAGCTTCACTGCTCAATAAGCTGGATGTGCTCAGCGACCGTTTCGAGGAACTGACCGCGCTGCTCGGCGACGCGGAAGTCATCAGCGATCAGACACGCTTTCGCGCCTATTCCCGTGAATACGCTGAAGTGGAGCCGGTCGTCACGCTCTACGCGCAGTTGCTCAGGGTGCAGGGTGATCTGGAGGGCGCACAGGCGCTGCTCAAGGACAGTGATCCGGACATGCGCGAAATGGCCGTCGAGGAAGTTCGCGAAACCAAGCAGCAACTGGTCGAGCTGGAAGCGCAATTGCAGCGCATGCTGTTGCCCAAGGACCCGAATGACGGTCGTAACGTGTTTCTGGAAATCCGCGCGGGCACCGGCGGTGACGAAGCGGCGATCTTCTCCGGCGACCTGTTCCGCATGTATTCGCGTTACGCCGAGCGGCGTGGCTGGCGGGTCGAGATTCTTTCCGAAAACGAAGGCGAGCATGGCGGCTACAAGGAAGTCATTGCGCGCGTCGAGGGTGACAGCGTCTACGGCAAGCTGAAGTTCGAGTCCGGCGCGCACCGTGTGCAGCGTGTTCCGGAGACCGAATCCCAGGGCCGCATCCATACCTCTGCCTGTACGGTTGCGGTGTTGCCGGAGCCTGACGAGCAGCAGGCGATCGAGATCAACCCAGCCGACCTGCGGGTCGACACCTATCGCTCTTCGGGCGCCGGTGGTCAGCACGTCAACAAAACCGACTCGGCGATCCGCATCACCCACTTGCCGTCGGGTATTGTCGTCGAGTGCCAGGAAGAGCGTTCGCAGCACAAGAACAGAGCCCGGGCAATGTCGTGGCTATCTGCCAAACTGAATGATCAGCAGACCAGCGCGGCGGCCAATGCCATTGCCAGCGAGCGCAAGCTGCTGGTCGGCTCGGGCGATCGGTCCGAGCGCATACGTACGTATAACTTCCCTCAGGGGCGAGTGACGGATCACCGCGTGAACCTGACTTTGTATTCGCTGGATGAAGTTCTGGCGGGCGGAGTCGATGCAGTGATAGAGCCGCTACTCGCTGAATATCAGGCTGATCAACTTGCGGCACTGGGTGAGTAAATGACCATCATCGCAAGTGTACTCAGAAGCGCCGAGCTTCCCGATTCACCGACCGCACGGCTCGATGCCGAGTTGCTGCTGGCGGCAGCGCTGGGCAAACCGCGCAGTTTTCTGCACACCTGGCCCGAGCGCATCGTCAGCACCGAAGCCGCAGTGGCATTCGCTGGCTACATGGAACGCCGCCGCAAGGGCGAGCCGGTCGCTTACATCCTCGGCCAGCAGGGCTTCTGGAAGCTGGACCTGGAAGTCGCGCCGCACACGTTGATCCCGCGCCCCGAGACCGAAATGCTGGTCGAGGCGGCGCTGGAAATGGTGCCTGCCTTCGCACACGCTCAGGTGCTTGACCTCGGCACCGGCACTGGCGCGATTGCGCTGGCGCTGGCCAACGAACGCCAGCAATGGAAGGTCACTGCGGTTGACCGTGTGCCAGAGGCCGTCGCCTTGGCCGAACGCAATCGGCAGCGCTTGCAACTGAACAACGCCGAAGTCTTCGAAAGTCACTGGTTCAGTGGCCTGCAAGGTCGACAGTTCGACCTGATCATCAGCAACCCGCCGTACATCTCCGACGCAGATCCGCATCTGTCGGCCGGTGACGTGCGTTTTGAGCCGAGCAGTGCGCTGGTGGCCGGTTCCGACGGGCTGGATGACTTGCGCACGATCATCGAACAGGCGCCTGCACACCTCAATGCGGATGGCTGGCTGCTGCTGGAACACGGCTACGATCAGGGCCCTGCGGTGCGTGAGCTGCTGATTCGCCAGGGCTTCGAGCGTATTCAGACGCGCCGTGATCTGGGCGAGCATGAGCGCATCACGTTCGGATGCAAGCCGTGCTGAGTGACCAGGAGCTGCTGCGCTACAGTCGCCAGATTCTGCTGCAACACGTTGATATCGACGGGCAGCTGCGACTCAAGCAAAGTCGTGCGCTGATCGTGGGCGTCGGCGGGCTTGGCTCGCCGGTGGCTCTGTATCTGGCCGCCGCAGGGGTCGGGGAACTGCATCTGGCGGATTTCGATCACGTCGACCTGACCAACCTGCAACGCCAGATCATCCACGACACTCAGAGCATCGGGCAGGCCAAGGTAGACTCGGCCATCGTCCGGCTCACCGCGATCAATCCCGAGATAACCCTTGTCGCTCATCGCGCAGCGCTGGATACCGATTCACTGGACGCGGCGGTACAGGCTGTCGATCTGGTGCTGGATTGCTCGGATAATTTCGCCACTCGCGAAGCGGTCAATGCCGCCTGTGTCGCTGCCGGCAAGCCATTGGTCAGCGGAGCAGCCATCCGGCTCGAAGGGCAGTTGTCGGTGTTCGATCCGCGTCGTGCGGACAGCCCTTGTTACCATTGTCTGTACGGGCATGGCAGCGAAGCCGAATTGACCTGCAGCGAGGCCGGTGTCATCGGGCCGCTGGTCGGTCTGATTGGCAGCCTGCAGGCGCTGGAGGCGTTGAAACTGCTGGCCGGCTTCGGCGAGCCCATGGTCGGTCGGCTGTTATTGATCGACGCCTTGAGCACGCGTTTCCGTGAACTGAAGGTCAAGCGTGACCCGGCGTGCAGCGTCTGTGGTCCGGCCAGCGTGCAGGGCGAGCATGCGTGACGTGCATATGAGCCATGGCAGCGATGCGCCAGTCGGAATCTTCGATTCCGGGGTCGGTGGTCTGTCGGTGCTCAATGAAATCCGTCAGTTGTTGCCCAGCGAGTCGCTGCTGTATCTGGCGGACTGCGGGCACATTCCCTACGGCGAAAAGACTCCCGAATTTATCATCGAGCGGTGCCTGACGATTGCCGGGTTTTTCCGCGAGCAGGGTGCCAAGGCCCTGGTCGTCGCCTGCAACACGGCCACGGCAGCAGGTGTGTCACATATACGTCAGCGCTACCCGGACTGGCCGATTGTCGGCATGGAACCAGCGGTCAAACCGGCTGCCGAGGCGACCCGCAGCGGCGTTGTCGGTGTGCTGGCGACCACCGGAACGCTACAAAGCGCCCGCTTTGCGGCCTTGCTGGACCGTTTTGCCAACGATGTACGGGTCGTGACCCAGCCGTGCCCCGGGCTGGTCGAGCTGATCGAAACCGGCGACCTGGTCAGTCCGCAAATCCGTCAGTTGCTGCAGCACTATGTCGAGCCTTTACTGGAAGCACGCTGTGACACGATCATTCTGGGCTGCACGCACTATCCGTTCCTCAAGCCATTGCTGCGCGAAATGCTCCCGGAGTCGGTCACCCTGATCGATACCGGAGCCGCAGTGGCGCGGCAGCTGCAGCGTCTTTTGGCGCGGTCCGGCCTGCTTGCCAGTGGTGTCGCCCGAGACACTGTGTATTGGTCTAGTGACATACCGGACAATTTCAGAAAAATCCTACCTTTTTTGTCGCAAAACGTCGGCGATGTGAGAAGCTTCCGTTTGTAAAAAAAACGTGAAAAAAGGCGCTTTTGGGGTGAACTTACTTCGCCTCCGCGGCTTCTATAAAAGCGGCTGATGAATTCCAACACTTTTCGTACAATTTAATATATTTAGGACGTTTCTCATGAAGAGACTCTTTTGCCTGGCCGTGATTGCGGCCGCTTTGGCAGGGCAAGCTTCAATCGCGCAGGCTGATGGTGTTGAGTTTTCGGTCGGTCAGACCGGCGAGTCGACCATGACTTATCGTCTGGGCGTGCAGTTTGATTGGGATAAAACCTGGCTGCAAAGCGACATCGGTCGTTTGACCGGCTACTGGGATGGCGCTTACACCTACTGGGATGGCAAGGACTACAAGGATAACCACAGCCTGTCGTTCTCCCCGGTTCTGGTCTACGAATTCGGCAACGGCAACGTCAAGCCATACGTAGAAGCCGGTATCGGCGTCTCGGTGTTTTCGAACACTCAGGTTGAAGACCGCAAGTTCGGTTCTGCCTTCAACTTCGAAGACCGTATCGGTTTTGGTCTGCGCTTCGCGGGCGGGCATGAAGTCGGTATCCGTGCGACCCACTACTCCAACGCCGGCATCAAAGAGCCGAACGACGGTATAGAAAGCTACGCTTTGCATTACAAGATGCCGTTCTGATAAAACAGCTGCCTCTCATGCCAGCGCCCCGCGTTGGCATGCATTTCGTGACGCTCCGCTCCGGACCATCCCCCCCTGCAGAAGAGCCCGGGTGACGGCGCTTTCAGGCTTCTGCCCGCAGGGCGTAGGAGCGAACTTGTTCGCGAAAGGGCCGGTATATTCACCGAAAATACTTCGCCTGAACTGACGCCTTCGCGAACAAGCGAAGCGTCGCCCGGTCCGCTCCTACGGCCTTCGGCCAGAATCAAGAACAGATTTGTGTATAACGCTTAGCACAGCGCGTGGGGACGATAGTGATGAATCAAAGATAAGCCGTCGCAATCCCTTTGCGTTCGTTCAGGCAATCTTCCGCACCCGCTTCGAATTCACGACAGATCAACGGGCGTTTCTCGTAGATCGTGCACATCATCGTGTTGCGATCCAGCGCAGCGCACCAGCCGTCATCCAGACGCAACATGACCTCGCCACCCCACTCATCGGTATCGATATAACGCTCAGGCACGCCCGTGTCGGTGATCAGCATCACTTCCAGTTGGCAGCAGCAGGCTGCGCAGGTCGAACACGTGACTGCCGGTTCTTCGCCGTGGATCTCTGCGAGCGGAATGAGTGTAGCGTTCAGAGCGGTTCTCCCGAGTGTCTGGCGGCGCGGGCTGCCAGCCATTGCAGCAGGGGAAATACACCCGCCCAGACCAGGCCCAGCACCAGCATGCCTGGCCACACTCCGAGGGGAAGGTGGACCTGTGCCAATTGCGAGCCGGCATAGTACGACATCGGACCGCCAATAGCGCCCAGCACGACTGCGCGCCATAGCGGCTTCGCTGTCCAGGCCAGGCAATGATTGAGCGTGGTGCCCAGCACCGCCCACAACAGTGCCAGCCACAGCGGCAAGAGATAGCCGCCCGTGCCGAAATCAAAAACGCCGAGTGTCATCAAGGCACTGTCCAGCACGATACCGATCAAGGTCACGGTCAGAATCAGCCGGCCTTCGGCTGCCCATGAGCTGATCCACAGAAAATGCACCGCCAGAACGCCGACAGCGATCAGCAGCCAGAAACTGTTGCCGCCCAGTACACAGGCGAACCAGCCGATCTGAAACAACAGCGCATTGGCGATGGATTTAAGCATTGAAGCGGCCAAGCAAGGGTTCGCGCAGCGCTTCGGGTTTGGCGAGCAGCAGTTGTGCGGTGCCAATGGTCCGCTCCAGGAAGCCGCCTTCGCAGTAACACAGGTAAAACTCCCACAGGCGCAGGAAATGCTCGTCGTAACCCAGTTCGGCGAGTTTGCCGTGAGCGTCTTTGAAGTTGTCGTGCCACAGGCGCAGGGTGCGCGCGTAGTGCAAGCCGAAATCTTCCATGTGCAGCAGGTTCATGTCGGTATCGCTGCCGACGATGTCGAGCATCTTCGCCACCGAGGGCAGCGCGCCACCGGGAAAAATGTAACGCTGGATGAAGTCCACATTGCTTTTGGCCTGTGCGTAACGCTGCTCGCGGATGGTGATTGCCTGCAGCAGCATCATGCCGTTGCTTTTCAGCAGGTTCGCGCATTGCTTGAAGTAGGTGGGCAGAAAGCGATGGCCGACCGCTTCGATCATCTCGATGGACACCAGCTTGTCGTACTCACCGGTCAGGTCCCGGTAGTCGGTCAGCAGCAACGTCACGCGATCCTGCAGGCCCAGTTCGATCAACCGTCGCTCGGTGTAGGCGAACTGTTCCTTGGACAGGGTTGTGGTGGTCACCTGGCAGCCGTAGTGCTGCGCAGCGTAAATAGCCATGCTGCCCCAGCCGGTGCCGATTTCCAGCAGGTGATCGGTGGGTTTCAGGGCGAGTTTCTGACAGATGCGCTCGAGCTTGTTCAATTGCGCCTGCTCCAGCGTGTCGTCTTCGCTGAGGAACTGCGCAGCTGAGTACATCATCGTCGGGTCGAGAAACTGCTCGAACAACGTGTTGCCCAGGTCGTAGTGGGCCGCGATGTTTTTCTGCGAGCCTTCGCGCGTGTTGCGGTTGAGCCAGTGCAGCGCATGAATCAGCGGGCGGGTCAGGCGCGCCATTCCGCCCTCCATCGCATCCAGTACATCCAGATTGCTGACAAACACCCGGACCACCGCCGTCAGGTCTGGAGTCGTCCAGTAGCCATGAATGAAGGCCTCGCCCGCACCGATGGAACCGTTGCTGGCGACCATGCCCCAGGCTGCCGAGTCCAGAATATGGATTTCAGCCTGAATCAGCGCGCCGTTCTTGCCGAACACATGGCGCTCACCCCGTTCGACAATCACCAACTGGCCGTTGCGCAGTCCTGCGAGTTGCCGCAGCACACCTCGGCGCAGGAGGTTGGCAGTCAAACCATTGGTGCCCAGATTGGCAGAAAAACTACTGCTACTGCTTTTCATGGAGTGAGTCCTTGGATTGCGCGGCGGCAGCACGGTACTCGCCGTCAGCGGCTTGATGGGAAAAGATGGGTATGCGTTTGACCAACAGGCGCATGGCCTGCCAATAAATGGCCAGACAGGTTTTCGCGGTCATCCATGGATAAGCGATCAGATAGCGATGCAGCGTCTTGCGGTTCAGATTCTGGCGGGTCAGATTGAGCGTGGCGTCGAACATCTTCAGCTCGCCTTGCCAGTCAGCCATGTGTACACCGATCCGTTCGGCGGGCTGGCTGAAGCTCATGCGGTATTCGAGATCACGTGGCAGGAACGGTGAAACATGAAAGGCCTTGGCCACGGCAAAATGCTGATGGCCTTCGCCGGTGGCGGGCAGCACGTAGCTGTAGCGCTCGCCCCACGGGGTATTGGTGACTTCACACAGAATGCCGGCCAGTGTGCCGTCGGCCTCATGGCAGTAGAAAAAACTCACCGGGTTGAACGACAGGCCCCAACTGCGTGCCTGGGTCAGCAGGCAGACGCGACCCGACGGGATGCGGCCCAACGCTTTGCCGACCCGCTCGCGGACCGCCTCGATGAGCGTCAGTCCTTGCCCGGTCAGCTCTGGCAGATAATCGCGCTCACGAAACGAGAACGGCGCAAAACGCCCCCGACCTGCCAGTGGGGAGAGCCCCAGCACGCTGTCCTGTTCATCCAGATCCAGATAGAGCAGGCCTATCCGATAGGTGAACTCATGGGCGCGCGGTGCAAACCGCCGGTGGCTGATCCAGCCACTGTAAAGGGCGCTGTTCACAGTGTTTCACCAAAGGCCTGGGCGACACGCAAGCCGCTGACCACGCCGTCCTCGTGAAAACCGTTGGCCCAGTAGGCGCCGCAGTACCAGGTGTTATCCACACCATTGATTTCCTCCCAGCGCGCCTGTGCAGC
This sequence comes from Pseudomonas sp. B20, assembly GCF_020515755.1. Classification (NCBI taxonomy): domain Bacteria; kingdom Pseudomonadati; phylum Pseudomonadota; class Gammaproteobacteria; order Pseudomonadales; family Pseudomonadaceae; genus Pseudomonas; species Pseudomonas sp. B20. The sequence continues at coordinate 151,066 of NZ_JAHPJG010000007.1, read as the reverse complement.
GATCGCATCGAGGCTGTATTGCGGATGGGCGTAGCGGTAGCGGCCGAGGATTTTGGCCGGGTCGATGGCCGCAGTCTGGTTGAGGCTGACGCAGAACGTCGTGTCGCTCTCGATCCCTTGCAGAATGTTCATGTCATAGGTGACGGCGGCCGACTGCTGTTCGCCGCCGCCCAGGCGATAGTTCCAGCTCGCCCAGGCCAGTTTGCGCTTGGGCAGCAGTCGCGTGTCGGTGTGCAGCACCACATCGTTTTCGGCATAGCGCAGCGCGCCGAGAATCGACTGTTCGGCACTCGATGGCTGCGCCAACAGGGCCAGGGCCTGATCGCTGTGACAGGCAAACACCACCTTGTCGAAACGTTCGCTGCCCATGGTGCTGTGCAGCGTCACACCTTCGCTGTCACGCTCGACACGTGTGACCGGGCACGACAGACGAATGCGCTCGCGGAACGAGGCTGTCAGCGGTTCCACATAACTGCGGGAGCCGCCCTGAATCACGCACCATTGCGGGCGGTGGGTGACCGACAGCAGGCCGTGATTCTTGAAAAAACGCACGAAGAACTGCAACGGGAAGCCGAGCATGTCGGCCAGCGACATCGACCAGATCGCCGCGCCCATGGGCACGATGTAATGATCGATGAAGCGCTGGCCATAACCGCCGGTCTTCAGGTATTCACCCAGCGTGGTGTCCGCCGCGATGCGCTGGTTTTCCAGATCATCGACCGATTGGCGATTGAAACGCAGGATATCGCGCAGCATGCCCCAGAACCGTGGCGACAGCAGATTGCTGCGCTGGGCGAAAAGGCTGTTGAGGTTGTTGCCGTTATATTCCACGCCAGTGCGCGGATCATGCACCGAAAAGCTCATTTCCGCAGGCTGGAAGCCGACACCCAGCTGGCCTAGCAGGCGAATGAAATTGGGGTAGGTCCAGTCGTTGAAGACAATGAAACCGGTGTCAATGGCGTAGGCGCGGCCTTCGACCTGCACGTCCACCGTGTGAGTGTGCCCGCCGATCCAGTCCGAAGACTCGAACACGGTCACCTCATGCGCGCGGTTGAGCAGGTAGGCACTGGTCAGGCCAGAAATCCCGCTGCCAATGACTGCGATCTTCATTGCGCGTCCTTATTCGACGATTCGCTGCGCGCCATGCGTTTACCGAGGGCGAGTCGGGCGCGTGCCGGAAGCAGGGCCAGTAAGCTCATGCTGAAGATGAACAGTGCCGGAAAGGCGATATCCAGTGGGCGTTTGTTGCGCCCGAGTTTGCTGGCGATGTGCTTGGCTGCCTTTTCGACAGGCCAGCGCATCGGCATGGGGAAATCGTTTTTCTGCGTCAGCGGCGTGTCGACGAATCCGGGGCTGACCACCGTCACGTCGATGTTTTCGCTGGCCAGGTCCAGGCGCAGCGCTTCGAGCAGATAACGCAGGCCGGCCTTCGACGCGCCGTAGGCTTCGGCGCGGGGCAGGGCCAGGTAGGTCACTGCACTGGCCACGCCGACCAGGTGCGGCTGATGACCTTTGCGCAGCAGCGGCAACGCGTGCTCGATGCAGTAACTGCTGGCCAGCAGGTTGGTACGCACCACGCGTTCGACCATGGCCGCTTCAAACTGCCGGGCATCGATGTATTCGCAGGTGCCCGCGTTGAAGATGGCGGTATCCAGGGCTCCCCATTGCTGGGCGATGTCGTCGGCAATCGCCTTGACTTGCTCGGGGTCGGTGATGTCACCGGTCACCAGCAGCACCTGCGTGGGATAAACCTTCGCAAGGTTCTGTAATGGCTCAAGCGTGCGGGCGGTCAGCGCGAGCCGATGACCGGCGTTGAGCAGTTCTTTGGCCAGCGCCAGGCCAATGCCGCTGCTTGCTCCGGTCAACCAGATGCGTCGTGCAACAGGAGTGCTCATCCCAACCTCTTCTTCAACCAATGGATGACTCGACCCATGATGGGCAGATGTTCGTAGAGCAATGCACCGGCATCGAAGTAGTCCCGGTGTCGATAAACCTTGTCGCGCCACTTCAGGTGCGAACAGCCTTCTACCTGAATTGTCCGGCCGGCGGCCAGACGTGGATGCGAATAACTCATGGTCCAGACCAGATAGCCCTCGCCGGGGCGCACTTCGTCGAAGGCGTGGAAGTCGAAACGCAGGTCCTCGACGTTGGCGTATAGCTCGCCGAAATAGCGGCGCATGGCGGCCAGGCCATGGATATCGTGCATCGGATCGCTGAACGACACGTCTTCGCTGTACAGCTCGGCAACCTGATCAAGGTTGTCCTTGTTCAGTGCGGCAAAACCTTCGGCGAAGCGATGCAGGAAATCAGCCATGTTCGACTCCTGCGGCCGGCTGTCGAGCCGGGAGCGCCTTGAACGCTGCCAGGGCGCGGGCGCGGCTCTTGCTCAGGTCGACGATGGGTTTCGGGTAGTCGGCAGCGCCAAACAGGTCACCGATCAATGACGGGTCGTGAATCTGCTTTTTATTCATATCCGCCAGTTCCGGCAGCCAGCGTTTGATGAACACGCCTTCCGGGTCGAAGCGTTCCGACTGCGACAGCGGATTGAAAATACGGAAATAGGGCGCCGAATCGGTGCCGGTGGATGAACTCCACTGCCAGCCGCCATTGTTCGACGCCAGATCACCGTCGATCAGGTGGCGCATGAAAAAGCGCTCGCCCTCACGCCAGTCGATCAAAAGATTTTTGGTGAGAAACATCGCGACGACCATCCTTAGCCGATTGTGCATCCATCCGGTTTCCAGCAACTGGCGCATCGCTGCGTCAATGATCGGCAGCCCGGTACGTGCCTCTTGCCAGGCGCGCAGTTCTTCAGGGGCATCGCGCCATTTCAACGCTTCTGTTTCCGGGCGAAAGGCGCGATGACGCGAGACGCGCGGGTAGCCGACCAGCGTGTGTTTATAGAACTCTCGCCATAATAGCTCGTTGATCCAGGTCACGGTGCCGACATCGCCGGTCTCGAACTCGCCCTGGTTGCTGGCCAGGGCCGCGTGCAGGCACTGGCGCGGCGAAATCACCCCGGCCGCCAGGTAGGCCGACAGCTGGCTGGTGCCGGGCTTGGCCGGAAAGTCGCGTTCGGTCTTGTAGTAGCTGATCTGCTCGTCGGCGAAGGCGTCCATGCGCCGTCTGGCTTCCGCCTCACCGGCCGGCCACAGGTCACGCAACGCTTTCGAGGGCGTGGCAAAGCCCTTGACCTGATCGGGAACCGCATCGCTTTTTATCGACTGTGCCGGCTGCGCTTTCGGGGTGCGCACCGGGTGCGGCATGGCCTCGTGCAGTCGGGTATAGCAGACCTTCTTGAACTGGGTGAATACCTGAAAATAATTGCCGGTCTTGGTCAGGATGCTGCCGGGCTTGAATAACAGCTGATCGAGGTAGCTGTTGAAGTGCACACCGGCTTTTTCCATCGCCTTGTGCACCGCCTGGTCACGGCGGGTCTCGTTGATGCCGTATTCCTGATTGACGTGCAGGCCCGCGACCTTGAACTGTGTGCACAGCTTTGCCAGCACTTCAGGCGCCTGGTCCCAGCTGTCCGCCTCGCGGATCAGCAAGGGAACATTCAACGCGCCCAGCACCTTCTCGAGCTCGACCAGATTGCGCAGCCAGAAGTCGACCTTGCAGTCGGCATCGTCATGGCTGCGCCACTGCGCAGGACTGAGCAGGTAGACCGCCAGCGTCGGACCGCGCTCCATGGCGGCGGTCAGGGCAGTGTTGTCTTGAGCGCGCAGGTCACTGCGCAGCCAGATCAGTTGCATGAGAAGTCCTTAGATAAGTCCGAGCTTGCCCAGCTCGATCTGAGCGCTGAGTACGTCGTGGGCAAGGGTCAGTCCAGATATCTCCTTGGCCTGTACGAGCAACTCGGCATTATGGATCTGCACCGTTGGTCCGCCCAGCACGACAGGGCAGGTGATATTGGCCAGCAATCGGGGCAAATGGGTCACGTTCAGCGACTTGCTGGAGTACAGCAATATGCCGCGTGGCTTGAGGTATTCGGCTGCCAGCGCCAGCTCGCCGACCGGCAACGGCCAGTCGAACACCTCGACCGGACAGTCGGCGCTGCTCACCAGCCAGGCCGCGAGCCACAGATGCGGCTCCAGCGGCAGATCGGACTGATTGACCAGCAGCAACGGGCTGCCATTAAGCTGACGGTTGTTGTGATAGATGCGCGCGCCGAACTTGCTGCGCAGCCAGGAGTAGAAAAACGTGCGCTCCAGTTGTGCGCCGAACTTGCCTTGCCAGCGCCGTTCCAGTTCGGCCAGCAGCGGCAGCAGCAACTGTTCACACAGCGTGCGCGGCGGGTACAGCGACATCGCCTGATTGAACACATCATCGACCCGGCGTTCGGCCAGTTCGCCGATCGCGACCAGCAAGGTCTGACGCAAGGCGTCCCAGTCGTTGGTCGGCGGCAGGGCGTCCTGGCGATTGTCATCGATCAGGCCCTTGACCTGACTGACGGACACGCCACGGTTGAGCCAGGTCAGAATCTTCATGACGCGCTGCACATGCTCGTCCGAATACAGCCGATGACCTTTGGCGGTGCGGTGCGGGACGATCAGTCCATAACGCCGCTCCCAGGCACGCAGGGTGACGGCGTTGACGCCTGTCTGCCGTGCGACCTCGCGGATCGGCAGCCAGTCGCCCGGCACCTCTGTATCTGTTTCATTCATGAGTCAAATCGCATTGCGCAGGCTGAGGTTTTCCGGGTGGGGCTGCATGTACACCTGCAGTGCCACATACGGGTCCGGATGTTGGCGAAAATGATGCTTGAGCAACGTCAGCGGTACGATCAACGGCACGATGCCCTGATGATACTGGGCGATGACCTGCTGGATTTCCTGCTTGTCTTCACTGGTAATGGTTTGTTTCAAATAACCACACAGGTGCTGCAGAACGTTGGTGTGAGTACTGCGCGTGGCGCACTTTTTCAAGGCAGCCATCAGTTGGCTGAAGTACAGCGGCGCGATTTCATTCGGGTCGGTACGGCCCATGCTGCCGAGCATCTTGCCCAGTGCCTTGTATTGCACCGGGTCATTGGCCATCAGCTGGTATTTGTAGCGCGAGTGGAATTCGGTCAGGGCGCGCCGGGTGACGCCTTCTTTCAGCAACTGTTTCCAGGCAGCGTAGGCAAACACGCGGGTGACGAAATTTTCGCGCAGCACGGCATCGTTGAGCCGCCCGTCTTCCTCGACGGGTAGATCGGGGTGACGTTCGCAGAAGGCCTGCGCATAGATTCCGCGACCACCGCCATCGACCGGGGCGCCGTTTTCGCGGTAGACCTTGACGCGCTCCAGGCCGCAGGACGGGGATTTCTGCATGAAGATGTAGCCGCAGATATCACCCAGCTCAGCGGCCATCTGTATGCCGTAATCCGCCAGGGCCTCGGTGACGTCCAGGTCACGATTGACCGTGCCGAGCGCCTTTGGGTTTTCTGCGTCGCCTACCAGCCTGATCGGCTCGCGGGGGATGCCCATGCCGATAGCGACTTCAGGACACGCCTGGACGAAATCGAAATACTTGCTCAGCGCCTGTGTACACAGATGAGATTCCTTGTGTCCGCCATTGAAGCGAACCTCGGCACCCATCAGGCAGGCACTGATGCCGAGTTTGGGTTTTTCGATTACGGACGCCGCCATCAGTCACCTCTACAGAAGACTTGTACAGATAGTTCGTGCTGTACAACTTGTCTTCATCATAGGGGTGTAACTGTACAAGTCAAATTCTTTGTAGAGGGCGGTAAGGGCTGATTCCAGCTACTTCCAGCCCATCCGCCACGTATCCGCCTGTTGCAGCACTTGCCACGGCAGTCGCTCGCTGCGCTGGGTCAGCACGGCCTGCAGTTCGATTTCCAGCACAGTGCCTTCTTCGTCCTTGAACAGCTCGGTGACCAAGAAGTGCTTTTCCCGGTTGAGCGGGGTGGCGGCTGTCCATTTCGACAGCAGCAGCTTGCGCGGGTTGATCTGATTCATTGCACATGCTCCAGCAGTCGGCGCGCGGCTTCCTGGCCACTCAGCCAGGCACCTTCCACACGCCCGGACAGGCACCAGTCGCCGCACACGTAAATGCCCAGATCGGCGTCCGACAGGGCGCCCCATTCGTGAGAGCCGGCAGGTCGTGCATACAGCCAGCGATGCGCGAGGCTGAACACCGGCGCCGGCATGGTGCAGTCGATCAACTCCGCGAATGCGCCGTGCAACTGTTCGGTGACCTGTTCTCTGGAGGCGTCGATATTCTGCTGGCTCCACTGGCTGGTGGCGTGCAGTACCCAGGTATCAAGCGTGGCGTCGCGCCCGGGTTTGCTGCGGTTACGGGCCAGCCAGTCCAGCGGGCTGTCCTGCACGAAGCAACCCTGCATGGGCGTCTGCAACGGGGTTTCGAAAGCCAGCGCCACAGCCCAGGTCGGGTCCATCTTCACGCCAGCCACGACGCTGGCCAGTTTCGGCGCGGCAGCCAGCAGGGCAGTGGCCTGAGGGGCCGGGGTAGCGATGATCACATGGCTGAAAGGGCCGTGGCTTTCGCCGTCGGCATCCAGCAGGTTCCAGTGTTGTTCGCCGCGAAACACTTCAGTGATGCGGCACGAGAACGACACCGGCAGATCGCCGCGCATCGCCCGGGTAATGGCGCTCATGCCAGGGGTGCCGACCCAGCGCACCTGCTCGTCCGGTGAGGGGCTGAGCCTGCCGTCATGAAAGTTGTAGAGCGAGGGCGTCCACTCGGCGACGTGGCCCTGGGTTTGCCACTGCTTGACTGCGGTGGCAAAGCGCCGATCACGGGCGGTGAAATACTGTGCGCCCATGTCCAGCGAACCTGCGTCGCTGCGCTTGCTGGACATACGACCGCCGCTGCCGCGGCTCTTGTCGAAAAGGTGCACCTGATGCCCGGCGGATGTCAGCGCCTGGGCTGCTGAGAGTCCGGCGATACCGGTACCGATGATTGCGATAGGGACAGTCATAGGGGCCTCGTTACCTTGTCTGTACAGACTACGCCGTAGTTAAAACCTGTACAATCTTCTTGTTTGGTATAACTTGCAGTGGTTTTGGCATTTAGCGATTGAGTCACATTGCCACTGGCAAGGTCGAACGGTTCAGCGGCTCGGGCAAAGGCCTCGGAGGCTGCGTTTCATTCTGCTGTGGCCTATGGTTCAGCTGACAGTTTCGTTTTCCGGACCAACGTCACGGACAGCGTCACTGGTAAAAATAAGACTACCCAATTGTCACCTACGCCACGCGAGGTTATCTGCCATGCACATATTGCTGACCGGTGGTACTGGTTTGATAGGACGAGCGCTCTGCCGTTCCTGGTCTGCTCAAGGCCATGAATTGACGGTATGGAGCCGAAAACCCGCCGACGTCGCCGAGCTGTGCGGCCCCTCAGTGCGTGGCATTGCCAGCCTTGATGAGCTGGGTACGCAGCCGGTGGATGCAATCATCAATCTGGCAGGCGCGCCCATTGCGGATCGCCCCTGGACCCGCAAGCGCCGTCTGTTGCTGTGGGAAAGTCGCGTTGGCCTGACCGAACAACTGCTGAAATGGCTGGGCACTCGCGAGCAAAAACCTGCGCTGATGATTTCCGGCTCTGCAGTCGGCTGGTACGGCGACAGTGGCGAGCGCGAAATCGACGAAACCTCACTGCCTGCCAAGGAAGACTTTGCCAGCCAGCTGTGCAACGCCTGGGAAGAAACCGCGCAACGCGCCGAGGCGCTGGGTGTGCGCGTGGTGCTGATACGCACAGGGCTGGTGCTGTCCGATCGTGCCGGTTTTCTGCAGCGTCTGTTACCCCCTTTCAAATTCGGCATGGGCGGGCCGATCGGCAATGGCAGGCAGTGGATGCCGTGGGTTCACATCCAGGATCAAATCGCCGCAATTGATTTTCTGTTGAATCTGAATGAAGCAAAGGGTCCTTATAATGTGTGTGCGCCTTCACCGGTGCGCAATCGTCAGTTTGCCAAGTCCCTGGCCGGCATTCTGCACCGACCGGCATTCATGCCCATGCCTGCGCTGGCCCTGAAGGTATTGCTGGGTGAGCTGTCGGTATTGCTGCTCGGTGGTCAGCGTGCGCGGCCGGAGCGTTTGCAGGAAGCTGGTTTTACATTCAAGTACACCGAACTCGACATTGCCCTGCAGGATTTGCTGGGTCGCCACTGAACGCTGTTGAAATGAATAGGATGTTGCATGACCGATCACGCTTTGTTGCTGGTCAATCTGGGTTCGCCTGCTTCTACTCAAGTGGCAGACGTGCGCAGCTATCTGAACCAGTTCCTGATGGATCCTTATGTGATCGACCTGCCATGGCCGGTGCGCAGGCTGTTGGTCTCGCTGATTCTGATCAAGCGGCCCGAGCAGTCCGCGCACGCCTATGCGTCCATCTGGTGGGATGAAGGTTCGCCCCTGGTGGTGCTGAGCAAGCGCCTGCAGCAGGCGATGAAAAAGGAGTGGTCGCACGGACCGGTCGAGCTGGCCATGCGTTATGGCGAGCCGTCCATTGAAACGGTGCTGACGCGGCTGGCAGAGCAGGGCTTCAAGAAAGTCACCCTGGCGCCGCTGTACCCGCAGTTCGCCGACAGCACGGTGACCACGGTCATCGAAGAAGCCAAACGCGTGGTGCGCGCCAAATCGTTGAAGATGCAGTTCTCGGTTCTGCAGCCATTCTACGATCAGCCCGAGTACCTGAGTGCGCTGGTGGAAAGCGTGCGGCCGCATCTGGAGCAATCTTATGACCATTTGCTGCTGAGCTTTCACGGTCTGCCTGAGCGGCACCTGCACAAGCTCGACCCGACCGGCAAGCATTGCCTGAAGGACGACTGCTGCATGACCGCACCCGCCGAAGTGCTCGCGACCTGCTATCGCGCACAGTGCATCCAGTCGGCGGCGGCATTCGCCAAGCGTATGGGCATTCCTGACGACAAATGGTCGGTGTCGTTCCAGTCACGTCTGGGACGCGCCAAGTGGATCGAACCCTACACCGAAGCGCATCTGGATGAACTGGCGGCGAAAGGTGTCAGGAAGCTACTGGTCATGTGCCCGGCGTTCGTGGCTGATTGCATCGAGACGCTGGAAGAAATCGGCGACCGCGGTGCCGAGCAGTTCAAGGAAGCCGGGGGAGAGGAGCTGATCCTGATCCCTTGCCTGAACGATGATCCCAACTGGGCGAAAGAGCTTAACCGACTGTGCGAGCGTGCGCCGTTGATGTTGTGACAAGCAGAAAATCAAAGGCGGACGCAGAGCGTCCGGAATGTCATGTCGGACACAGGCTCACTCCCACAAGGGCGCATCAAGGCAACTGATCATCCGGCTTGTTGTGCTTCCAGCTGTCATTGCCTGGCAGGATCAGGTTCAGGGCGATGGCAGTCACGGCGCACAGGGCAATGCCTTTCAGGCCGAAGTCGTTCGGGCCGTTGCCGGTGCCGATCAATACGCCGCCGATCCCGAACACCAGAGTGACCGAGACGATCACCAGGTTGCGCGCTTCGGCCAGGTCGATCTTGTGGCGGATCAGGGTGTTCATGCCCACCGCGGCAATCGAACCGAACAGCAGGCACAGAATGCCGCCCATTACCGGCACCGGAATGCTCTGCAGCAGCGCCCCGAACTTGCCAATGAACGCTAGCGTGATGGCAAAGAACGATGCCCAGATCATGATCTGCGGGTTGTAGTTCTTGGTCAGCATCACCGCGCCCGTCACTTCGGCGTAGGTGGTATTGGGCGGGCCGCCGAACAGACCGGCAGCGGTGGTGGCGATGCCGTCGCCGAACAGCGTGCGATGCAGGCCCGGCTTTTTCAGGTAGTCGCGCCCGGTCACGCTGCCCACTGCAATCACCCCGCCGATGTGCTCGATGGCCGGGGCCAGAGCGACCGGGACAATGAACAGAATCGCCTGCCAGTTGAATTCCGGTGCAGTGAAGTGCGGCAAGGCCAGCCAGGCGGCGTCAGCGATTTTTTTGGTATCGACCACACCAAAGTAGAACGACAGCGCGAAGCCCACCAGCACGCCGGAGATGATCGGCACCAGACGGAAAATGCCTTTGCCGAACACCGCCACGATCAGCGTGGTCAGCAAGGCCGGCATCGAAATCAGCATGGCGGTCTGATAAGGAATCAACTGCACGCCATCGCCGGACTTGCCCATCGCCATGTTGGCTGCAATCGGCGCCATGGCCAGACCGATCGAGATGATGACCGGCCCGATCACCACCGGAGGCAGCAGACGGTCGATGAAACCGGTGCCCTTGATCTTCACGGCCAGACCTAGAAACGTGTAGACGAAGCCTGCTGCCATGACGCCGCCCATGGTCGCGGCCAGGCCGAACTGGCCCTTGGCGAGGATGATCGGGGTGATGAAGGCAAAGCTCGAGGCCAGGAAGACCGGCACCTGACGCCCGGTGACGATCTGGAACAGCAGCGTGCCCAGGCCTGCGGTGAACAGTGCCACGTTCGGATCGAGCCCGGTGATCAGCGGCATCAGGACCAGCGCGCCAAAGGCCACGAAGAGCATTTGCGCGCCGGATAGGATCGTGCGCCACAGTGGATCGTTGAACTCCTGCTGCGTCATCGGGTTACGCGTCCTTCTGCTTGGTGCCGAAAATCTTGTCACCGGCATCGCCCAGGCCCGGAATGATGTAGCCGTGTTCGTTCAGGCGCTCATCGATGGAAGCGGTGTAGATCATCACGTCCGGGTGCGCTTGCTCTACGGCAGCGATGCCTTCGGGCGCAGCGACCAGAACCATGGCGCGGATTTCCTTGCAGCCAGCCTTCTTCAACAGATCAATGGTGGCGACCATCGAGCTGCCGGTGGCCAGCATCGGGTCGATGATCATCGCCAGACGCTCGTCGATTTCCGGGACCAGTTTTTCCAGGTAGGTGTGCGCCTGCAGGGTTTCTTCGTTGCGAGCCACGCCGACCGCGCTGACCTTGGCGCCGGGGATCAGACTGAGCACGCCGTCCAGCATGCCGATACCGGCGCGCAGAATCGGCACGACGGTGATTTTCTTGCCCGCGATCTTCTCGACTGACACCGTACCGGCCCAGCCTTGAATGTCGTAACTTTCCAGGGTCAGGTCGGCCGTGGCTTCATAGGTCAGCAGCGCGCCGACTTCCTGAGCCAGCTCACGGAAGTTCTTGGTGCTGATGTCGGCGCGGCGCATAAGGCCGAGCTTGTGGCGGATCAGTGGGTGACGGATCTCACGAATGGGCATGGGGAAAGGCTCCAGCGGGGCAAAAATCGGTCTAGGTTAATCTATTCAGCTGTTACTGTCTTAAAGCGCGTGCAGTATCGTCTCGAAGCTTCGACGTTCGCGGCTTTTGCAAGACACTCGCAACGTTAGTCCAGAATCGCTTGCTCTGGCTTGAACGGATGCGTACCTTTGCCCGCTTTTCTCAAACTGCCTTACCTGGAGAGCGTCATGTCCGCTGATCTCGAGCATATCCGTCAAGTCATGCGCGAAGCTGACTGCCTGTACACCGAGTCCGAAGTGGATGCGGCCATTGCCCGCGTCGGCGCGCAGATCAATGCCGAACTGGCCGAGCGCAATCCGGTTGTGTTCTGTGTCATGAATGGCGGCCTGATTTTCTCCGGCAAGCTGCTCACCCACCTGAACTTCCCGCTGGAAGCGTCCTACCTGCACGCAACGCGCTATCGCAACGAAACCACCGGCGGCGATCTGTTCTGGAAAGCCAAGCCGGAAGTCTCGTTCATGGACCGTGACGTGCTGATCATCGATGACATCCTCGATGAAGGTCACACCCTGGGCGCCATCATCGACTTCTGCAAACACGCCGGTGCCCGCGCGGTGCACACTGCCGTGCTGATCGACAAGGACCACGACCGCAAGGCTCGCCCGGACCTGAAAGCCGACTACGTCGGTCTGCCGTGCATCGACCGTTACATCTTCGGTTTCGGTATGGACTACAAAGGCTACTGGCGTAATGCTGCCGGTATCTATGCGGTCAAAGGGATGTAAGGCATTCTGACGACCGCTTCTGCGAACAGGGGCGGTCGTCGATTGGCAATTATATGGAAACCCTCAATGAAGCTACTGATTCCCGGCGCCGTGGCGTTGGTGCTGTTGTCTGGTCTGGCAGTTGCCGCACCTGCTGCGCCGGTATCGGCCAGCCCCATGCACGATCAATACCTGCCGCCTGACGACCTGAGCCTGCGTGAAGGTGTGCCCGAGCAGCAACAGCTGATGCGGGTCACCGAATACACCATCGTTGCCGGTAACCAGCGGCAGTCGAGTCAGCAGCCGATTCCGGTCACCTCGCCCTTGTCGCTGCGCCTCAAGGGCAAGTCGCTGAACAAGGGCGCGTCCATCTCCCAGGTGCTCGTGCACTTCGACGGCGGTGATAGCAAAAGCCTTAAAAAGCCGACCTATGATGAGCCGTCGAGCACGTTGACGCTTTATTACCCGCTGTCCCAGTACCGCGTGCTGGTGGACTTGCTGCGCAACGAGAAGGTCTATTGCCAGTTCCTCAGTTATGCCAACGGGCACATCTGGGCTGATCTGCACACCACCTCTGCACGTGCGCGTTGAGCGCGGCGCTCGCCGGAGGGTAAACTGCCCGCCCGTGAAAGTGTCTGCGACCTGCTGGAGCCTGTAATGCGTAAAGATAAGAAGCAGTTGATTGGCGATGAGATCGGCGATGAGCAGATCAAACTGTTCCTCAACTTCGAGCCGTATGATGCTACCTCGCCGTCGCTGCACAAGCTGATCAAGGCCTACCGTGGGCTGCGCATCAACGATTTCGAACGCTTTCTGGTGTTCTTCAAGGAAGCGGGCCATGACTTCGATGGCAAGGACGAGCACGGCAACGACTTCATCGCCCTGATCAAGGATCAGCGCAATGCTGATGAGTACATCGAACTGATCGAAAAAGCCCGCGGTTGACTATCGTGCCAAGGCTCCGCATTGCCAGAGCTGGACGCAGAGCGTCCGGAACTGCATTCCCACGCGGAGCTCTCAGTCGTTATACACACGTCCTAGAGCGCCCGGAATAACGGGCTTCCGAGCTTCTGCCCAGAGGGCGTGGGAGCGAACTTGTTCGCGAAGACGGTGTTTTAGTCGATGCATTTTCGGCGATTATACGACCCCCTTCGCGAACAAGTTCGCTCCCACGGCCTTCGGCCAGAATCAAAAACAGACTTGCGTATAACACTGAGCGCAAAGCGTGAGGACGAACGCTGCAGTTATTTGCGCGCCTGATACGCCTTGCCGTAATGCCGCTCCAGTCGTGACTGCAACAACTCCAGCCCGATCGACATGATCCAGTACAGCACCGCTGCGGTGGTCAGCATTTCGATGTATCGATAGCTGGAGCGGCCGTAAGACTGGGCCAGAAACATCACTTCCCAGACGCCCATCACTGAAATCAGTGAAGAATCCTTGAGCATGGAGATGAACTGGTTGGTGGTCGGCGGAATGATCGTGCGCATGGCCTGGGGCAGGGTAACGCGCCAGAAGATCTGCGCCGGGCGCAGCGCCAATGCCAGTGCGGCTTCACGTTGCCCGGCAGAGACGCCGATGATGCCCGCACGGAAAATCTCGCTCAGGTACGCCCCGTAGTTGAGCGACAGCGCGATCACTCCCGCCGTGATGGCTCCGGGCACGATGCCAAGTTGTGGCAGGCCGAGATAGATCAGCAGGATCTGAATCAACAATGGCGTGCCGCGAAAGAACGAGGCGTAGAAGCTGGCGATGCCGAACGCCATCGCGCTGCTGGAAAGCCGCGCGAGTGCCGTGACAAAGCCGAGCGCCACCGAGACCAAGATCGAGCACACCGACACGAATAATGTCAGCGCCGCGCCCTGCAGAAAGCCGTTGGGTGCCAGATGCAGCCCGATCAGGTTCGGCAGCTTGTCGAGGATGATCGACAGCTTCAGGTCGAAGCTCAGGAAGAAGCCGGCGAACAGGACGAACATGACCAGCCAGGTCAGGTAAAGCCGTGTGCGGAAGCCGAAAACTCGCTTGAGCAGGCTCTGTTCGGCCTGCTCGGGTGGGCGCTGGGGCTGAAAGGAAGTCATTTGCTGATGTCAGCACCGATCCACTTTTGCGACAGCTTGCTCAGGGTGCCATCGCTCTTCAGTTCGGCGAAGACTTGGCGAACCTTGGCGTCCCATTCCGGATCGTCTTTTTCGATGGCCACAGAGTTGGGTTCTTCATACAGCGACTCGCCCGCCAGTTTGAAGCGCTTGTCCTGATCCAGGCGCGGTTTCGCGGTCACCAGATTGGTGAGAATCGCGTCCAGCCGCTTGCCAGCACCCAGCCCGAGGTCTTGAAAGGCCACGTTGTCGTTGTCGTACGGAGCGATCTGCACGTCTTCGAACGGGTACTGCAGTGGCTTGTCTTCGGCGCCATCGATAACCAGATTCTTGTTCAGGTAGCTTTCGTAGCTGGAGGCGCTGGTCAGGCCGACCTTTTTGCCGCTCAGGTCCTTGGCCGAATGGATACGATCATCCGTGGCGTTGACCACGATCACCGCAGGCGAGGCGTAATACTCCACCGGGAAATTGAACACTTCGGAACGCGCCTTGCTCGGCGTCATCGAGCAGACGCAGATGTCATAACGGCCGCTCCAGTGGCCCGCGGCGATCACGTCCCAGGACGGTGTTTCGAGGCGCAGCTTGACGCCCAGTTTCTGCGCCACGGCCTTGGCGACGTCGACATCGAAGCCGTCCAGTTCATTCTTGTCATTCAGGAAAGAGAAGGGCGGGTAACTTTCCATGAGAACGTTGACCAGCTCTTTGTTTTTCTGCACGCGATCCAGCGTGGCGCCGGCCAGAACTTGCGTGGAGGCTGCCAGAGTAACCAGGCCGATGCCCAGCAGAGCGCGATAATTCACAGATATCCCCTGAAAAAGTGTTTGTAGTTTGATGAAAGGGCCGTATTAAATACGTTATACAAGACTGACTCATAATGAGTTTTTTTCATATACATATAAGCAGATCACATATGAAGCAAGGCACAACTGTAATTCTCGATGGCGGCATGGGCCGTGAGCTGCAGCGTCGCGGCGCCCCGTTTCGCCAGCCTGAATGGTCGGCGCTGGCATTGAGTGAAGCGCCCGAAGCGGTGAGTGCGGTGCACGCCGCTTATATCGAAAGTGGTGCTCAGGTCATTACCAGTAACAGCTACGCCGTCGTGCCGTTTCATATTGGCGAAGAGCGTTTTGCCCGCGAAGGTCAGGCATTGGCAGCACTGGCCGGGCAACTGGCGCGCGAGTCGGCCGATGCGTCTGGCGGACGCGCCCGGGTGGCCGGCTCCATTCCGCCGCTGTTCGGTTCCTATCGCCCTGACCTGTACCAGCCCGAACTGGCTGCCAACGTTCTGAAACCACTGGTTGCCGGGCTGTCGCCGTATGTCGACCTGTGGCTGGCCGAAACCCAGAGCTGCATTCTCGAAGCGCAGACCATCCGCGCCGGGCTGCCCAATGACGGCAAACCGTTCTGGCTGTCGTTCACCCTGCAGGATGAAGACACTGACGAGGTTCCGCGCCTGCGCTCAGGCGAGCCGGTCGCCGACGCCGCCAGGGCCGCCGCTGCAATGGGTGTTGCCACGCTGCTTTTCAACTGCAGTCAGCCAGAGGTGATCGGTGGCGCAATCGATGCGGCGCGTGAGGTGTTCACGTCGCTGAACGTCGACATTGCCATCGGCGCGTACGCCAACGCCTTCCCGCCGCAACCCAAGGACGCCACCGCCAACGACGGTCTGGATGAGCTACGTGAAGACCTTGACCCGCAGGGCTATCAGCAGTGGGCGGCAGACTGGGTCAAGCGCGGCGCCACGCACATTGGCGGCTGCTGCGGGATTGGCCCGGAGCACATTGCCGTACTGTCCAGAAGCCTCTGACCGGCGCCTGAAATAAACGCAATAAAAAGCCCCATGGCTGTTAAAGGCTCACGGGGCTTTTTGTGACAGCACAGCAGCAGTCTGGTCAGGCGAAGCTGTGTTCCTGGCTGCTTTTCTCGACCAGTTCCAGCGCCTCGTCGTTCTGCGCGTTGATGCGCTCGTAAAGCGGCGCATCGGTTTCGAGGATCTTCTCCCGGGCCGGGAAAATCTCTTCGAGCTTGGTCGCCCATTCCGTGCGGGTTTTCTCCGGAAAGCAGCGTTCGATCAGTTCAAGCATGATCGACACGGTCACCGAAGCGCCGGGCGAAGCGCCGAGCAGTGCGGCCAGCGAGCCATCCTGTGCAGACACCAGCTCGGTGCCGAATTGCAGGACGCCGCCTTTTTTCGCGTCTTTCTTGATGATCTGCACGCGCTGACCGGCGATTTCGAGGCGCCAGTCTTCGGCTTTCGCTTCCGGATAGAAGCGGCGCAGCGATTCCAAGCGTTGCTCCATCGATTGCATCACTTCGCTGACCAAGTACTTGGTCAGGTCCATGTTGTCGCGCGCCACCGCCAGCATCGGTTTGATGTTGGCCACGCGGACCGACAGCGGCAGGTCGAGGTACGAGCCGTGTTTCAGGAACTTGGTGGTGAAACCGGCATAAGGTCCGAACAGCAGGGACTTCTTGCCATCGACCACGCGGGTATCCAGATGCGGGACGGACATTGGCGGCGAGCCCACGGCAGCCTGGCTGTAGACCTTGGCCTGGTGGTGCTTGACCACTTCCGGGTTGTCGCAACGCAGCCACTGGCCGCTGACCGGGAAGCCGCCAAAGCCCTTGCTTTCTTCAATGCCCGACAACTGCAACAGCGGCAACGCTGCGCCACCGGCACCGAGGAACACGAACTTGGCATCTATCTCACGCGTGCCGCCGCCATTCACGTCCTTGACGCTGACAGTCCAGCCGGCACCGTTGCGGGTCAGGTTGGTCACCCGGCTGCGGTACTTGATCTGCGTGCCTGGAGCGCTGGTCAGGTGGCCAAGCAGTTGATTGGTCAGCGCGCCAAAGTTGACATCGGTGCCGTTCATCATCCGCGTTGCAGCAATTTTTTCGTCCGCAGGCCGACCAGGCATCATCAATGGCATCCACTCGGCCAGCGTTGCCTTGTCCTCGGTGTATTCCATCGAAGAGAAGGCGTGATGCTTGCTCATGGCTTCAAAACGGGTCTTGAGGAACGAGACGCCTTTTTCGCCCTGTACGAAGCTCAGGTGCGGAACCGGGTTGATGAATGAGCGGGCTGAACCAAAGGTGCCCTTGCGCGCCAGGTAGGCCCAGAACTGTTTCGAGACTTCGAACTGGGTGTTGATGTGCACCGCTTTCTTGATGTCGATGGAGCCATCAGCCGCAGGCGGCGTGTAGTTCAGCTCGCACAGACCGGCGTGGCCGGTGCCGGCGTTGTTCCACGGGTTGGAACTCTCCGCAGCACCGGAATCCATCAGCTCAACGACTTCCAGCGTGATGCCGGGGTCGAGCTCTTTTAGCAATACCGCCAGAGTGGCACTCATGATGCCCGCTCCGACCAGTACTACATCGACTGCTTCGTTATGCGCCATTAACGCGTCTCCAAAATCTGCAGCACCAAATTGACGGCATACGATCCTGAGGCTGTTTGCCAGGTGTTCGTGGGCTGAATCAAGCGTCTACCCTCGTTTGCCTGGCCAGGATCGCCTGACCGATTCTTCGCAATTTTTCGCATCCAAAGCGCAGGTCCCGGTCAGGCCCGGTCATGGTTCATCAATACTTCATGAACGCATTTCCAGGCCTGCGAGGCCATTCGACCATCGTCAGGGAGCCCCTTTTGCAAAGGGCGCCTGTCGATGGCGTCAGGCTCCGGTCATGGAGGCGCAGTCGCGGTCAGTCCTGTTCAAGAGAGCCGGTTCAGACGCTGATGGTGCATTTACAAACGCGTACCTATTCATTTGCTCGCCACACTCTTGTGAAGTAGTGAAACCCGTTTTTCACGTCCTTTTGGGAACGCGAACCAAACCTCGAAATGGCTGCGATGACAGCGCTGGCAGGTCAGGCGCATAAAGAGTGAGGCGCTGACCGGCAAGAAAGGTTCGATATGATTCGAGCATTCTTCACCTTTCATCGAGCACACTCGTGCGCAAATGACCTGTGTGGGCGGCTCTCTGTGGGCATTACGAAGGCGCTAATACGGCGATTAGCAGTGCTGCGAGGCCCGATCAGGAGACGTCCTTATAATCGGGGGGAGATTATAGCGATGAAATGGCAGGAATTGATCGCTTTAAATGACTTTTATTCGCTCCCCGGTCAGGCGGTGAGCAACTGGCCGCGCGTTGAGCGTTCGCTACGCTGCGTCATGCGTGCGCTGGCGGGCAGTGGCTGATTCAGCCAGCTGAGCCGTTGCTCGGTCACTTCGACCCATTCCACGCCAGTCGGACGTTGTGCGCAGTGTTTGAACGCACGGCAGACGCCCGCCTGATCGATACGCGCGTAGTGGCGATGCTGGGGACGTGCAGTGAACAGAGACCGGAACAGATTCATGGCGCAGCTCCTGTGACGTGAATGAGCGTCTGTGCGATGGAGGCGAGTCTGCCGTGTGGATGTGACGCCCTGATTACACCGTGCCGGATGAATCTTGCCCTGCGTTGCAGCGTGAACCCCGATGCGTGGCGAATGTCCGAGGCTTAACGGTCAGTGGCCTCTGGTTAGCGGCTGTGACAGGCCGCTATACTGCGGCATATTCAGTGTCTGGCCCATGGAGAAATGAGCATGCTGCGTCGCATTTTGTTCGGTTTGCTTGCTGTAAGCAGTTTGACCCTGGTGGGCTGTGCCCACAGCCCACAACAACTCAGCCCCACGCCCAAGCTCAATGCGCAGCTGGCGGCGGTAGGGCGTGGGCAGCCTGTGGTGGTGCGTGTCGTCGACGGCCGTCCTGGCCCGACACTGGGCACGCGCGGTGGCATGTACCCGGAAACCAGTTCGATCAGCGTCACCGGTGCCGACATCGTTCCCAAGCTTCAGGCTCAGGCTGAAGCCGCCGTGCGCCTGCTGGGCTTTACGCCGACCCAGGGCGGCAGCGCTCCGCAGTTGACCGTGACCCTGGCAGACCTGAAGTACCAGTCGCCGAAGGAAGGTCTGTACGTGACTGAAGCCACCATCAGCTCGACGTTCCGCGCTGACGTGCGCAATAACGGTCGCACCTACAGTGGTCGTTACGCCGCATCGCTGGATCAGCGTTTCGGTATGGCGCCGAATCAGGAAACCAACACCAAGCTGGTGAGCGACGTGTTGAGCGACGCACTGACCCGCGTCTTCCAGGACCCGACCATCGGTTCGACCCTGTCGCAGTAAGCTTCTAACCGTCGCGATAAAAAAAGCCCGGCCCCTGTTGAAGGGGCCGGGCTTTTTGCTGTTCCGGGTTTGGTATCAAGCCGCCTGCTGGTAGAAGTCGAGGAAACTCAAGCCCGTGTCCTGATCCAGATCCGGCAGATCATGATGAACATGCCCGCCCAGTGCACAGTAGACCAGCCAGTGGCGGTCCTGAACATTGAAGGCCAGGCCATCGATCAACTCCTGCTGCTCATCGCTTGGGGCGATGAGATAAAGGCGATCCTGATTTTTTGCATGCAGCATGACAAGCTCCAAAGAGAGGGAAGTCCGTTTCTCAAGGAGCCACACAATGCAGGCGAAGTATGACGCTGGGGTGACAGCGGCAGAGAATTGTCATGCAGGATGTTTCGAGGGCGCATGACCACGCGGAGCCTGGGCATGACACGTGCTCTCCCATATACCTGTCGTTCCTCACGCTCCCGCGTGGGGAAGCCTTGGGTGACGCTCTGCGTCATGGCGCTGAAGCGCTCAAGACCGGGCGCAGAGCGCCCGGAACGGCGTACCCACGCGCAGCACGGGCACGATAGGCGTTCCAGGTCTTAAAGCGCCAGCCCTGCCTTGACGCGGTACTGGTTGCGCACTGGAGTCGCGTATTGCTGAATCATGTAAGGGCGGTGCTCGATCGGCGTGCCTGCCAGGCGGCTTTCCCACTCTTCCCTGGCGCGCTCGAGTTCATCGGCCGGGAACAGCGCTTCAGCCTTCGGCACTTCAAGCGCCGGATCGGCATCGCTCCACTGCGCGTACGCCAGGTAATGCACCGGGAACAGCCGATAGCCGCCGAGAATCTGCCGATCCATCTCGATGGCCAGTTGCTTAGTGTCCTCGAAATGCTCGGTGATCGGCGGTGCGAAGTTCACATGCACACGGCCTTTATAGCCGGTGATCCCCAGGGCAATGCTCACGTCGTCTTCGCCCGGCGTCTTGGTGTAGGCGCCGGTTGTCGCACGAATGTACAGCTCGCGGGCCTTGGCGCTGTCGCACGGATCATACTCATAGCTGATCGACACCGGGATCAGGTTCAGCGAACGAATCACGTCGCCAAATGGCTCATCCTTGCGGCTCATGTGGAACATCTTGAGGATCGCCGACTCGGTACGGTCGTCACCGTCTTTGGCGCGGCCTTCGGCCTGAGCGATCCAGATCGACTGGCAGTCCTGGGTGATCGAGTGATTGATGTACGCCGACAGCAATTGATAAGCCGCCATTTTCTCGCGCCGCCCGATGATCGAGCGGTGCACGATGAAGCTCTTGTTCAGGCGCATCAGGTCGCTGACGAATGGCTTTTGCAGCAGGTTGTCGCCAATCGCGATGCGCGGAGTGGGCAGGCCTGCGTGGTACACGGCGTAGTTGACGAACGCCGGGTCCATGACAATATCGCGATGGTTGGCCAGAAACAGGTAGGCGCAACCGGACTTCAGCTGTTCGACGCCGGTGTAGGTGACCCCGTCCGTGGCGCGTTCGATGGTGTGGTCGACGTAATATTCGACCTTGTCCTGCAGCGTGGCGACCGAGTCGATACCGGCAAACTCGCGGCGCAGCTTGCGTGCCAGGGTTGGCTGCAGCAGCCAGCCGAACGCGCCCGCCAGGCGTGGAAAGCGGAATCGGGTCAGAATGGCGAGAAAGGCTTTGTCGCTCAGCAGACGTGCCAAGACGGCGGGGACTTCTGCATCGTTGTAAGGTCGGATGGCATCAAATTCGCCCATCATGCTCTCTTGTTTGAATCGAATAGGGTAAAAAGAAGACGGATTTGTTAAAACTGCCTTCTGAAGAATGGGTCAATTATACGCATAACTGATCCCGGAGACCGTGATGCAGGAATTACAGAGTTACGACTGCCCTTATTGCGGCGAACCTGTCGAAGCCGTACTGGACCTTTCCGGCGGCGATCAACAGTACATTGAAGACTGTCCGGTCTGTTGCCGCCCGATCGTTTTCGACCTGCAGACCGACGGCGAAGACTGGAATCTGGACGTTCGCAGCGAGAACGAGTGATGCAGAAGATCTACGAGCCCGAGAACCTGATGGAGGCCGAGTTGCTGCTGGCAATGCTTGCCAGCGAAGGCATCAACGCGCATCTGGCCGGTCGCGATCTGCTCGGGGCGATGGGCGAGCTACCGGGGCTGGGGCTTCTGGCACTCAAGGTCGAAGATGCGCAGGTCGCGCGCGCACGAGCGTTGATCACTGCGTACAATAGCGCTTCGCCCCTGTCTGGCGATGAGCCGGACGACTTCCCCGATGTACTGGTGTGCTGAGCACCTTCAAACGAGTCTGATTAGCCCCCATGTGTGGACGCTACGCCCTGTTTCGCTGGACCCCTGCCTTTGCCGCCTTGCCCGGTTTTCCTGCCGATCAGCAGGCGCAATGGAATATTTCGCCAGCCGACTGGGTGTTGATCATGCGTGCCGCCGAAAACGCGGACGGTATCGAACTGGTGCGCGCGCGCTGGGGCCTGACCCCGGCCTGGCTCACCGACCTGTCGAAAACGCCTGCCCACGCCCGCGCCGAAACCGTGGCCGAGCAGCCGATGTTTCGCGATGCCTTCACCCATCGCCGCTGTCTGCTCCCCGCCAACGGCTTTTACGAATGGCGTGGTACGGTGCGCAAGCGTCCTTTCTGGCTGACGCCGGGAGAGGGCGCCGCGCTGTTTTTCGCCGCGATCTGGGAAGCCTATCCGGTGCAGGGGCATACCTACCTGAGCGTCGCGGTGGTCACCCAGGCGGCTGCGACCCAGCGTCGGCCGTTGATTCTGGATGCCAAGGGTCAGAAAGACTGGCTGGCCGCCGACACGCCGCTGCCGACCCTGCAAGCGTTGCTGGCTGCCCCGCAGACGGCGCTGCGCGAACGGCCTTTGGCCAATCTGGTCAATGATCCGAAGCTGAATGCCCCCGAGTGCCTCACGCCGCTAAGTTAGTAGGGCAAGGCAAAAAACACCGAATCGGACAAATCCGATATCCGCGTTGAAGGACATCTGATACAAACTGGACACACCTGCGGGAACCATCCACCCCTGTCAAAGACCAAGATGCCAGTTTGCCGGTATCTGGCGCAGAGGTCTGCCCCGGGACTGACCGTTTCATACACAAGGAGATACACCATGCGTCCTTCATTTGCCTTCTGTGCCTTGAGCGCTGCGTTGCTGCTCGGCGGGTGTCAGGCAGTCAATACCACGAGTGGCGACTCGGTCGGTGTGGAGCGCAAACAGTACATGTTCAGCATGCTCTCCACGGATGAAGTCAACAAAATGTACGCCCAGTCCTACCAGCAGACCGTTGGCGAGGCGACCAGCAAAGGGGTGCTGGACACCACCAGCGCCAATGCCAAGCGGGTTCATGCAATCGCCGATCGACTGATTGCCCAGGCGCCCAAATTACGGCCGGATTCGGCGCAGTGGCAGTGGGAAGTCAACCTGATCAAGAGCGACGAGCTGAACGCCAACTGTGGTCCTGGTGGCAAGATCATTGTCTACAGTGGCCTGATCGATACCCTCAAACTGACCGACGATGAAATCGCGGCGGTCATGGGCCACGAGATCGCCCATGCCCTGCGCGAGCACGGGCGTGAAGCGATGTCCAAGGCATACGGTGTTTCAATGGCCAAGCAGGGCGCAGGTGCCTTGCTGGGATTGGGACAGGACAGCCTGGCGTTGGCAGATACCGTGGTCAACTACAGCCTGACGCTGCCCAACAGCCGCAGTAACGAGAACGAAGCCGATCTGCTCGGTCTGGAACTGGCCGCACGCGCCGGTTACAACCCGAATGCAGCGATCACCCTGTGGCAGAAGATGACCCAGAACTCCGGTGGTTCGCAGCCTGAGTTCATGAGCACTCACCCGGCCTCGGAAAGTCGCATCGCTTCGTTGCAGGCTGCGATACCGAAAGTCATGCCGCTGTACCAGAAAGCCGCTAAATCCTGAGTGGACGAGTGGCCCGTAGCGTTGCGAGTGTTTTCGCAACGCTACGGGCCAGGATCACACCCAGCCGCTGACTTGCATTGCCTTGTAAACCGCTACCAGCGCCAGCACGAAGAACGCGCAGGCAGCCAGTCGGCGGATCAGGGTCAGCGGCAGCTTCTCGGCAGCGAAATTGCCCGCCAGCACCACCGGCACATTGGCCAGCAGCATGCCCACCGTGGTGCCCAGAATGACCAGCCACAGGTAGGAATACTGCGCCGCCAGCATCACCGTGGCGATCTGCGTCTTGTCACCGATTTCAGCGATGAAGAACGTGATCAGCGTGGTCATGAACGGGCCGAACTTGCGTGTCGTGCTGGCCTCGTCATCGTCCATCTTGTCCGGAACCAGTGTCCACAGCGCCGTGGCGGTAAAGCTGGCGGCGAGGATCCAGTGCAGCACTGCGTCTGACAGATAACTGCTGAACCAGGCACCTACAGCGCCGGCTGCCGCATGGTTGGCCAGCGTTGCGGCGACGATGCCGGCGATGATCGGCCATGGCTTGCGAAAGCGCGCAGCGAGAATGAGCGCGAGCAACTGCGTCTTGTCACCGATTTCGGCGAGCGCGACCACTGCGGTAGGGACTAAGAATGATTCCAGCATCAGGTTTCCTAAGGGGCGGGCCGACACGGCTATGACACGTACGACCTCCCCGCCCCGGGTAAGGTGTTCGTGTCATAGGTCTTGTCAAACCACCGATCCGTCTGAGCGGATTCCGGGTCGCACGTACCATGGTCTGAGGACCAAGTATGTTGATACGTGCCGGACGAGCATGGGGCTCGTGGGAGACTACTCCCCTAGGACGGAGCGGATTCTGCCTCCGCGAAAACGTTTCGGCAAGTGCTTATTTCAGGGGCGTTTGGCGCTGTAGATTTTGAAACCGTTGCCTTGGGCCCTGACGTCGCACTGCCCGACGTGCTCTTCGATCAGCGGCTGATAACGCAGGAAGTTATTCGCCACCAGGCGCAGTTCGCCGCCTGATTTAAGATGTTGACGTGCTTTTCTCAGCAGGTTTTCCGTTGCCATGTAATCGGTATGAACGCCGACATGGAACGGCGGGTTGCTCAGAATCGTGTTCAACCCCATCGGTGCTGCGTCGATGCCGTCACCGGTCAGCACTTGGGCTTGCAGGCCATTGGCGGCCAGGGTCAGGCGCGAACTGGCGGTGGCGAAGGCATCGACATCGAGCATGATGACTTCGTTGTGCGGGTAACGACGCTTGATCGCCGCGCCCAGCACTCCGGCGCCGCAACCGAAGTCGAGCAGGTTGCCGCTGGGCAGCTTGTCGATGTTTTCCAGCAACAGGGCTGAACCACGGTCGAGGCGGCCATGGCTGAACACGCCGGGCAGGCTGACGACGGTGAGCGGGCCGTCCTGCAATTCGATCTGGTAGGGCCTGGCGAGGCTTTCCAGGCTGACGGCTTGCGGTGCGTGCTCGACGGTGACCTGCCACAGCTGGCAATGGCGAGCGCTGTCCAGCTTGCGCGCGCGGCCGAAAGGGCTCAGTTGCTTGGCAGCCGCTTCGATGCCGCCACGTTTCTCGCCGACCAGAAACAGCTCGCGTCCGGCCAGTCGCGAGGCCAGTGCATTGAGCAGGTAGTCGGTCAGGTCACGTGCCTTGGGCAGGAACAGCACAGCGGCTTCGAAGTCAGTCTGTGGCGCTTCGACGCCGAAATCCACACGCCCTTCAAAGCGTGCGTCCAGAGCCGCCTGATCACCGGCGTGCCAGCACCATCCACGTGCATCCGGCAGTTTTCCGAGCAGGTCATCGGCGGGCAGCCCGACCAACAACAGCGAGCCCTGAAACAGCTCGGCCTGACGGAGTAACACTTCACTGCGCGGGTCCATGGAATGGCTCCTGAAAAAGCGCGCAGTCTAACAGGATATGGGCCAGGAGGACGCGGAGCGTCCAGAACGGCATGCGACGCAGAGCGCCGCACGATAGTTGCGATCGTTCCGCATGCTCCAGCGTCGCACCATAGTTAGAGCAAGCCCTGCGTCGTATCATGCTGGAACCTGTTGCGGACACACCAGACAGCGTAATCTGCCGGGTCAGACGTCAATCCTCCAGGAGGTCCCGCATGTACTGGGCAGAATTTCTTACCGTTGCGCTGATTCACCTGCTGGCAGTGGCCAGTCCCGGTCCGGATTTCGCGGTGGTGGTGCGTGAAAGTGTCGCTCATGGGCGCAAGGCAGGGACCTGGGCGGCGTTGGGCGTCGGCTCGGCGATCTTTCTGCATGTGGGTTATTCGCTGCTGGGGATCGGGATTATCGTTTCCCAGTCCATCGTGCTGTTCAACGCGCTGAAATGGGCAGCCGCTGCTTATCTGCTGTACATCGGCATCAAGGCGTTGCGCGCCAAACCGGCCGCTGCTACGGGCGATGCCGCCATCAAGGCCGCTCCCGGCGAGCGCACGGCGCGCGGTGCCTACATCAGCGGTTTCGTCACCAATGGCCTGAACCCCAAGGCGACGCTGTTCTTCCTCTCGCTGTTCACCGTGGTGATCAATCCACACACGCCATTGCTGGTGCAGGGCGGTTACGGCGTGTACCTCGCAGTGGCGACTGCGGCGTGGTTCTGTCTGGTGGCGCGACTGTTCAGCCAGGCCCGGGTTCGCGCAGGATTCGCGCGCATGGGGCACTGGTTCGACCGGGCCATGGGCGGCGTGCTGATCGCGCTGGGCATCAAACTGGCGCTGACCGAGGTCCGCTGAACGCTGGATTCAGGCCCTGCATATGCAGCACTCCGGACGCCCCTTGCAGACAGCGCGGGGCGTCTCGGCAAATCATCCCTTTTACTGATTTCACTGGCAGCCCGAGGCCCTAGAGTGCATATTTTCAGCACGCCTATGGACTTTGAAAAGGGCTTCATATGTTACAGACTCGCGTTCTTGCGCCCGCCGATGGCGCGTATCAGTGCCCTCTGTTGATCAAGCGCCTGCTGTTGTCGGGCGGTCGTTATGAAAAGACGCGCGAAATCATCTACCGTGATTCGGTCCGCTATACCTACGCCACCCTCAACGAACGCATCCGCCGCCTGGCCAACGTGCTGACGGCGGCAGGCGTGAAGGCCGGCGACACGGTGGCGGTGATGGACTGGGACAGCCACCGCTACCTGGAGTGCATGTTTGCCATCCCGATGATTGGCGCGGTCATCCACACCGTCAATGTGCGGCTTTCTCCCGAGCAGATCGCCTACACCATCAACCACGCCGATGACCGTCTGGTGCTGGTGAACAGCGAGTTCACGGCGCTGTATCAGGCCATGTCCGGACACCTGAACACGGTCGAAAAGACCCTGTTGCTGACCGACTTGCCAGACAAGAGCGCCGACCTGCCCAACCTGGTGGGCGAGTACGAGACCCTGCTGGCTGCGGCCAGCCCCGAGTACGTGTTCGAGGATTTCGACGAAAACTCGGTCGCCACCACGTTTTACACCACCGGCACTACCGGCAACCCCAAGGGCGTGTATTTCACCCACCGCCAACTGGTGCTGCACACCATGGGCGTGGCGACCATCATGGGCTGTATCGACAGCACCCGGCTGCTGGGCACCGATGACGTCTACATGCCGATCACACCGATGTTTCACGTGCATGCCTGGGGCATTCCCTATGCGGCAACCATGCTCGGTCTGAAACAGGTGTACCCCGGCCGCTACGATCCCGAGTTGCTGGTAGAGCTGTGGCGCAGGGAGAAAGTCACCTTCTCCCATTGCGTGCCGACCATCCTGCAAATGCTCCTGAACGCCAAGTCTGCTCAGGACGTCGATTTCGGCGGCTGGAAGATCATCATTGGCGGCAGTTCCCTGACTCGTAGCCTGTATCAGGCCGCCAAATCCCGTGGCATCCAGCTCACTGCCGCTTACGGGATGTCCGAAACCGGACCGCTCATTTCCGTAGCGCACATCAACGAAGAACTGAAAGCCGGCAGTGAAGACGAGCGCATCACCTACCGGATCAAGGCCGGCGTGCCGGGGATGCTGGTGGAGGCCGCCATCATCGATCAACAGGGCAACTCTCTCCCGGCCGACGGCGAAACCCAAGGCGAGCTGGTCTTACGTGCGCCCTGGCTGACCGGAAGCTACTTTCGCGAGCCCGAAAAAGGCGCCGAGCTGTGGGCAGGGGGCTGGCTGCACACCGGCGACGTGGCGACGCTGGACGGCATGGGCTTCATCGATATTCGCGACCGCATCAAGGACGTGATCAAGACCGGTGGCGAATGGGTTTCCTCGCTGGAACTCGAAGACTTGTGCAGCCGCCATCCGGCAGTGCGCGAAGTGGCAGTGGTCGGCATCGCCGATCCGCAATGGGGCGAACGACCGTTTGCCTTGCTGGTGATTCGCGATGGCCAGCAGCTCGACGCCAAGGGTTTGAAGGAACACCTCAAGCCGTTTGTCGAGCAAGGTCACATCAATAAGTGGGCCATTCCCAGCCAGATCGCGCTTGTTACCGAAATTCCCAAGACCAGCGTCGGCAAACTGGACAAGAAGCGCATGCGCCTGGACATCGTGGAGTGGCAAAGCAGCAACAGTGCCTTTCTCTCGACCCTCTGACACCTCGGGCGTGCCGTATCCGTTGGCGACGGCACGTGTCTGCGCTGCAGGTCCTGCTCTGTGACTTGCCAAATTTGCAAATTACGCCATCCTCCCCGCCACATGTTTTTTGGCGGCTTCCCGGAAACGGGCGGTCCAGAGGCGTTGGTCGTGCAAATCACACTTTAGAGGGATCTAGCGTCGGGGCGTGCTGGCTATAGTCAGCACCGGGAATGGCAAGAACGGACCTGGCGCGTGTGTTGATTCTATGACTGATTCGTTTCTGGATTTCCCCACCGCCATAACAATAAAACACAAGGAGTAGCGTCGATGACAAGCACATCCCCCTTCTGGCGTCGGGCCAGGCTGCCTCTGGCTGTCAGCCTTGCCTCATCGCTCGCCACCCCGGCCTTTGCCGTGACCTTCAACGTTGGCGAGATCGAAGGCAGTTTCGACTCGTCGCTGTCGGTGGGCGCGAGCTGGTCGACGGCCAATCCCAACAAGAACCTGATCGGCGCCAACAACGGCGGGCGTGGTCTGTCGCAGACGTCCGATGACGGCCACTTGAACTTCAAGCGTGGGGAGACGTTTTCGAAGATCTTCAAGGGCATTCATGATCTGGAACTGAAGTACGGCGATACCGGTGTTTTCCTGCGCGGCAAATACTGGTACGACTTCGAACTCAAGGATGAAAACCGCGAGTTCAAGGACATCAGCGACTCGGGCCGCAAGGAGGGCGCCAAGTCGTCCGGGTTCCAGCTGCTCGACGCCTTCGTCTATCACAACTATTCGATTGCCGATCAGCCGGGCGCCGTGCGCTTCGGCAAGCAGGTCATCAGCTGGGGGGAAAGTACCTTCATTCAGGGCGGCATCAACAGCGTCAACCCCGTCGATGTCTCGGCCTTCCGGCGACCCGGTTCGGAAATCAAGGAAGGCCTGATTCCGGTCAACATGTTCTACCTGTCGCAGAGCCTGACCGACAACCTGTCTGCCGAAGGTTTCTACCAGCTGGAATGGGACCAGACGGTCGTCGACAACTGCGGCACCTTCTTCTCGCAACCCGATGTGATTGCCGATGGCTGCAACAACAACCTCGCGGTATTGCGCAGCCGCAGCGGCCTGAACAGCTCGCTGACGGCTGCCGGTCTGCCAGCCGGCGCACGTGGTGCGGTGTTCAATTCGCTGTCGCAGCAGGGCGTGGTGTTCGGCAACCCGGATGAGGGCGCGGTGGTGCGCCGAGGCCCTGACCGCGATGCACGCGACAGCGGCCAGTTCGGTTTCGCCTTGCGTTACAACTTCGAACCGCTGGACACCGAGTTCGGCGCGTACATGATGAATTACCACAGCCGTGCGCCGATTTTCAGCGGGCGCGGCGGCTCGGCCGCTTCGTTCAGTCCGCAAGGGCTGGTCGGTTCGCTGGTCCGCAACGGCATTCCTGCCAGCACTGCCGCCGCGCTGGCCCCCAGCCTGCTGCCGGTGGTGGTGGCGGGCAACTCCAGTTACTACGTCGAATACCCCGAAGACATTCGTCTGTACGGCCTGAGCTTCTCGACCACGCTGCCCACCGGCACGGCGTGGAGCGGCGAGATCAGCTATCGCCCCAATGCGCCGATTCAGGTCAATACCACCGACATCCTCTATTCGGGCATTTCGCCGCTCAACCCCAACGTGTCGCTACTCAGCGGGCAGCCGAATACGGATCAAGCCGGTTATCGCCGCAAAGAAATCACCCAGATGCAGACCACATTTACCCAGTTCTTCGATCAGGTCATGGGCGCCGAGCGTCTGACGGTGGTCGGTGAAGTGGGCTGGACCCACGTTGGCGGGCTCGAAAGCACCTCCAAAATCCGTTATGGCCGCGATCCGGTGTACGGTCCGGGGCCGCTGCCTGGCGGTCAATGCGCAACCTTGAACGCCGGCACGCTGACCGGTGCCGAGCAGAACAACCTGACCCGCTATTGCGAAGACGACGGCTTTACCACCGCCAACTCCTGGGGCTACCGCGCGCGTGCCATCTGGGATTACAACAGCGTGTTCGCCGGGGTCAACCTCAAGCCGAGCGTGGCCTGGTCGCATGACGTCAAAGGCTATTCACCCGGCCCAGGCGGCAACTTCGAAGAGGGGCGCAAGGCCGTCAGCCTGGGGCTCGATGCCGAGTACCAGAACACCTACACCGCGAACCTTTCCTACACCAACTTCTTTGATGGCAAGTACACCACGGTCGATGACCGGGACTTCGTGGCGCTGAGCTTCGGCATGAACTTCTAAGAACATGGTTTTCAGGATGACGATGAACATGAAAATAACAAAAAGTCTGTTGCAGGCCGGGGTTCTGGGGATGTCGCTGCTGGCGACCGGTGTGATGGCTGCGGTGTCCGAGTCCGAAGCGGCAAAGCTGGGCACCTCGCTGACGCCGATGGGCGCGGAAAAGGCCGGTAATGCGGCCAACACCATCCCGGCCTGGAGCCCGATGCCGAAAAACGCCGGGGCGGTGGACAGCAAGGGTTTCCTTGCCAACCCCTACGCCAGTGAAAAACCGTTGTTCATCATCACCGCCGCCAATGTCGAGCAGTACAAGGACAAGCTGGCACCGGGCCAATACGCGATGTTCAAGCGTTACCCGGAGAGCTACCGGATTCCGGTCTACCCGACCCATCGCGGTGCCACCGTGCCGGATGACGTGTTCGCCGCGATCAAAAAGAATGCCACCACCACCAAACTGGTCGGTGGCGGCAGTGGTCTGGAAAACTTCGATACGGCCATCCCGTTCCCGATCCCGGCCAGTGGCGTCGAGGTCATCTGGAACCACATCACCCGCTACCGGGGCGGCAGCGTCAAGCGTCTGGTCACCCAGGCCACGCCACAGCCCAATGGCTCCTACAGCCTGGTGTATTTCTCCGATCAGTTCGTGTTTCGCGACAAGATGAGGGATTTCGACCCGAAAAATCCAGGCAACGTGCTGTTCTACTTCAAGCAGGAAGTCACCGCCCCGGCGCGTCTGGCCGGTGGCGTGCTGCTGGTGCATGAAACCCTCGATCAGGTGAAGGAGCCGCGTTCGGCGTGGCTGTACAACGCCGGTCAGCGCCGCGTCCGGCGTGCCCCGCAGGTGTCCTATGACGGGCCGGGTACCGCGTCCGACGGGCTGCGCACCTCCGACAACCTCGACATGTACAACGGCGCGCCGGACCGCTATGACTGGAAACTGATCGGCAAGCAGGAAATGTACATCGCCTCCAACAGCCACAAGCTGGACGATCCGACGCTCAAGTACGCCGACATCATCAAGGCCGGCCATATCAACCAGGACCTGACCCGCTACGAACTGCGCCGCGTCTGGCACGTGACCGCCACCCTCAAGGAAGGGCAGCGCCATATCTATGCCAAGCGTGACTTCTTCATTGATGAAGACACCTGGCAGGCCGCGGTCATCGACCACTATGACGGGCGTGGTCAGCTGTGGCGCGTGGCCGAGGCGCACTCGGAAAACTACTACGACAAGCAAGTGCCGTGGTACGCGGTAGAAACGCTGTACGACCTGCAATCGGGTCGCTACGTGGCGCTGGGCATGAAGAACGAAGAGAAGAAGGCCTACGAGTTCGGCTTCACAGCCGGCACCAGCGACTTCACCCCCAACGCGCTGCGTCAGGATGGGGTTCGTTGATACCTGACCGATACACGCTGTAACTCAGCGCCTGCCTGGTGCGCCTGAAAAGCCCCTTGATCGGGGCTTTTTCAGTTGTGGGAATTGGCCTTATAAGCTGTAGGAATTTTGTTACAGTCTTTTCGGTGATGGCCTTTCAAAAGTAGCGATTTACCCGCTAGTCTCCGAACACCGCGATGCCGAAACAACGATTCCTACACGAGCCGGCCATGACTGATCTGTCCCGAGTGCAAGGGTTTGCAGACGGCGCGATTCCTGCGTTGGAAGGGCGATTTTTCCGTCCACCTCTGCCTGAGGGTTATGTTCCCCGTGCGCGCCTGTGTCAGCGTCTCGATGCAGGGCTTGGCGGCCGACTGCTGCTGATCTGCGCCCCGGCCGGGTTCGGCAAGAGTTCGCTGGCTGTCGAGTTTTGTCAGGGGTTGCCGGACAACTGGCAAAACGTATGGCTGGGTCTGAGCGCGCGGGACAGCGACCCGGGTCGTTTTCTCGAGCGTTTGCTGGCCAGCCTTCAACAGTTCTTCCCGCAACTGGGCGTGCAGGCGATGAGCCTGCTGAAGATGCGCCAACGCCACCAGCCATTTGCCTTCGAGGAGTGGCTCGATAGTCTGCTCGACGAACTGGCCATGCACCTGATACTGAGCAAGCCGCTGTTGCTGGTGCTCGATGACTATCATCTGGCCCAGGGGCCGGTACTCGATCGCTGCCTGCAGTTCCTTCTCAATCATCTGCCGGCCGGGCTGGTAGTCATGGTGACCAGCCGACAGCGCCCGGACTGGCATCTGGCGCGCTTGCGTCTGACGCGGCAACTGCTGGAAATCAACGAACAGGACCTGCGCCTCACGCACGCCGAATCCATGGCAGTGCTGGAGCGGCACAGCGGCTCGCTCGACAGCGAGGCGTTGCAAAGCCTGATTCAGCGCAGCGAAGGCTGGGTCGCCGGGCTGCGCTTCTGGTTGCTGGCGGCGTCCGAAGCCGGTGATGAAAGCGCCTTGTCCCAGGCGCTGCGCGGCAGTGAGGTGCTGATTCGCGAGTACCTGCTGGAAGAAGTGATCGACTGCCTGCCTGCCGATGTTCAGGCGTTTCTCTACGACACCGCCTGCCTGGAACGCTTTTGCGCCGAGCTGTGCGATGCCGCGCGGGATGGTCACGACAGCGCCGGGATGCTGGGTTACCTGCAGGCGCATCAGGTTTTTCTGGTGCCGCTGGACGAGCAGGGCCACTGGTTTCGCTATCACCACCTGTTTTCCGATCTGTTGCGCGCTCGTCAGGCGGCCGGCGCACCACCGACCCGCCTGCACCTCAATGCCTGCCGCTGGTTCAGCGCTCAGGGCCAACTGGACGAAGCGGTCGAGCAGGCGTTGCGCGCCGGGCACCTGGATGTGGCGGCCAATCTGGTGCAGAACCTCTCGGAAGAGCAACTGCTGGCCGAACAGAACGTCGGCATGCTGCTGCGCTGGAAGATGGATTTGCCGGATGACCTGCTGACCAGCACGCCTCGCCTGATCGTGCTCTACGCCTGGGCGCTGGGGCTGGCCTGCCAGCTGGATGCCGCCGAAGAGCTGGCCAATCAGCTGAGCCGGTTTCTGCCGGCGCCCTCGGCAACCGCTCAGAAATCCATGCTCGCCCAATGGCTGGCGCTCAGCGGCATCATCGCCCGCGGCCGCGGAGACAGTGACAAGACTCAGCGCTATTGCACCGAAGCCCTGCTGAGCCTGCCGGAAAAACGCTATGGGCAGCGGCTGGTGTGCCTGTCGACACTGGCCAACCTCGCGGTCGCCAACGGTGATCTGTGGCGCGCCCGCGTGTTGAATCGTGATGCGCTGGAGCTGGCTCAGCGGGTCGCCAATCCGTTGTTCGAGGCGCTGGCGCATTACGACCGCGCCCGAGTCCTGCAGGCCCGGGGCGAAATTCTCCGCGCGCTCGAGGAAGTACGGCAGGGGCAGCAACGCCTCAAAGGCTTGTCCACCGTTCGGCTGTACGCGGTCCGCGCGCGTCTGACGCTGTATGAAGGCTACTTGCTGACCCTGCGCCTGCAGGTAGACGAGGGGCGGGTGTTGTTGCTGGCCGGCCTGGCCGAGGCGCGCGCCTGTCGCGACATCAGCGTGCTGATCGGTCACTGCGTGATCGCTACCATGGAAGGCTGCACCGGCCGGTTTGCTGAAGCCTTCGCCGAACTCGCCGAGGCCGAACGGCTGATGCACATCTGGGACGTGCCGCCGATCTACTACCTGGCGATGATTACCCTGGTCAAATGCGAGCTGTGGCTGTTGCAGGGGCGCATGGACCTTGCCGAAGCGTGGCTGCTGCGCCTGACGCAGACCTACAACGGCGGCCTCGGCGCTGCGGCCCCCGAATGCCATCCACAATTGCCACAACACATCGAGTTGCAGCGTGCCGTACTCGAACGATTGCAGGGTGACGGCGTTGCCTGCGAGCAGCGCTTGCAGGCGCTCGAACGGCGCGCTCAGGAGGTGGGGGCGAAGCTGCTTGGACTGATCGCCATGACCCAGCAGATCGGCCTGCTGCTGAGCCAGGCGCGACGCGACGAGGCGCGGGCATTGTTGCTGCGCAGCCTGCCCGCAGCGTCCGGCGGCGCACTGATACCGTTCAAGGCGCTGCTTGACGAGCACCCCCGGTGGCTGCATGAGCAACTTCTGCAAATGCCACCTTGTCGGGTTCAAGCTGCATTGCTGGAAAAGCTCCCGGCCTGTTGCGCGCCGTCGCCCGAGCCGGCACATGGAGGCGATTGCCTCAGCGTGCGCGAACTGGGTGTGCTGCAACTGATTGCACAGGGCTGTTCCAATCAGGAAATCAGCGAGCAGTTGTTCATCTCTCTGCACACCGTCAAGACCCACGCCAGCCACATCAACAGCAAACTGGGGGTCGAGCGTCGCACTCAAGCGGTGGCGCGGGCCAAGACACTGGGCTTGCTGGGTTGACGGCGATGTTGTTCACCGGGCTTCTCAGGCCGGACTGCCCGCCCACAGCGTATCGACTTCTTCCAGCCCCCAGTCGGTGGGTTTCTCGATTCTGAGGATTCCGTCCGGGTCGGAAGGGCAAGTCAGGTCGATGACTTGTGCGGCGAACGTCTTGCCGGTGCGCGCTGACATGAAAACCTTCACTTTCGGTTTCAGCAGCGATGCCTGACCTTGTTCGACCACCACGCCGAGGCGCCCGCTTTCCAGGCGTACCAGTGTGCCGATCGGGTAAATGCCCACGGTTTTGACGAAGCTTTGAAAGACCACCTCGTCAAAATGTCCCTTCCACGACGCCATCTCGCGAATCGAATGGGCAACGCCCCAGCCCTTTTTGTAGGGACGGTCGGAGGTGATGGCGTCATACACGTCGCAGACCGCGCCCATGCGCGCAAAGATGCTGATCTGGTCGCCTTTCAGGCCGTGCGGGTAGCCCGAGCCGTCGACCTTCTCATGGTGATGCAGGCAAACGTCAATCACCGACGCCGCCACGGGCTGCGTATCCATGAGGATCTTCACGCCCAGCTCGGGGTGGGCCTTCATGATCTCGAATTCGTCGCGGGTCAGGCGGCCCGGTTTGTTGAGCACCGCAGGGGCAATCATCATTTTGCCGACATCGTGCATCAGCCCGGCCACACCCGCCTCACGGACCTGATCGTCAGGCATGCCCATGCGTTTGGCCAGCGCGACCATCAACGCGCAGACCGCCACCGAGTGCATGTAGGTGTACTCGTCGGAGGTCTTCAGGCGTGACAGGCTGATCAGCGCGTGCGGATGGCGCAGGATCGAATTGGAGATTTCTTCCACCAGCAACTGCACATTACCGACGTCCATGGCCCGGCCCATGCGCGCTTCGGTAAACATGGACATGACCGCATCCCTGGCCCGTCCGCAGATCACCCTGGCGCGTAGAACTTCCTTTTCGAGACTGGCCGGCGTTGTATCGTCGCTGGCCGATGGCGCTGTGGATGCGGCTGAGGGCTGGGGTGTCACTACACGGCTTTTACCGGTTTCGATCCAGACTTCCCTGGTGCCCGATTGCTGAATGCGCTTGAGCACTTCAACGTCATCGAGCATGACTTCGACCAGGCCTATCCAGAATGGATCATTGGTCCAGCGGCGGCAGATTTTGTGGATGTACATGCCCAGCGCAAGCTCAGCCACCGGTATTTTCTTCAGCATGCTCAGCCACCTGCGTGCATAGGCATGCCAGGCGGCGGGTAAGCGCGACGAGTATACGATGGGCTGCTGGCGGGTATCAGCAGACTGCCGGCGCTATTGATCGACATGACTTCACCTCGTTGACCGCAAGGATCATCCTGATCTCAAAAAGCCAGTATACGGAGCTGTCATAAAAAATCATGACTATTTATTCCATTCCGGAAATCCGCCAGTCAGCCGGCAAAGCCTTCAGGCCACTGGCGTTTCGCTCGGCAGGTGATGATAGCGACGGCCGAAGTAGACCAATGCATCTACACCGCTCTGATGCCTGATATCCACCACCTCGCAGAACAGAATGTCATGCGTGCCGACGCTGACTGACTGGCTCACCTTGCAGTCGAGCGACAGCCTGGCAGTGTCGAGGATCGGCGCGCCGGTCACTCCGGCCTCCCACTGGCCGCTGGCAAAGCGCTCCTGCTGGGAGCTCTTGCCGCCGAACAGGTTGGACAAATCCTGCTGACCATTGCCCAGCGTATTGACGCACAACCTGCCGTTTTCGATGAAGGCGTCATACACCGATGCACTGCGGTTGATACACACCAGCAGCGTCGGCGGTTGATCCGTCACGCTGCACACGGCGGTCGCGGTAAAGCCGGCGCGTCCGCCAGGGCCATCAGTGGTGATGACGTTGACGGCGGCGGCCAGGCCGGACATCGCATCGCGAAAGGCCAGCTGGCTTACAGCAGCGATGGGCTGAATGGCGGGAGCTGCAGAGGAAGTAGGCATGGGATGAGTCCTTTCAGGGTTGAGTGCTGAGAAAATCGCGCAGGGCGCGATGGAAGGGCAGTGGATCGGTAATGTTCGAGGCATGGCCGCCGTATTCCAGCAGTACCAGCGTTGCATTCGGCAGCGCATTGGCCAGGTACCGGGATTGCTGCCAGGGCACCAGCATGTCGTCGCGGTTGGCAATCAGCAGGGTCGGGGTGTGGATGCGCGCGAGATCGGCCTCCACGTCAAAGGTTTCCAGGGCATGGATACGCCGCAGCAGGTTGTCGGTGTCGGGAAAGTGCGCCAGCGCGTGGGCTTCATCGTCGGCCAGTCGCGGGCCGTTGGCGGCGATCCAGTCTGCCGGGTAGAGGAACAGCGCCTGAGCCTGCACGTAGGCCTCCGGTCCGCTGTTCAACAGCAGTTTTTTGCGCACTGAAAAGCAGCGCGCGCTGTGCGGGTTCGGACTGCTCCAGGCATTGATCAGTACCAGACTTTGCAGCAGTTCCGGGCGCAGCAGGGCCAGTTCCAGACCCACCAGGCCGCCCAGCGCATGGCCCATGAAATGGCAGCGCTGGATATCGAGTGAATCAAGCAGGGCCAGCAATTCGACAGCCATGTGCCGGATCGAATAATCCCCTGGCAGCACTGCAGGGCTGCGCCCGGTTCCGGCATGGTCGTAGACGAGCACGCGGTAGTCGCGGGTCAGCAGTGCCAGGTCATCTGCCCAGTAGCGGCCAGACCCGCCCAGCCCGGAACTGAGCACCAGGGTCGGTGCATCGGCATGCTGGCAGGCATGAAACTCATGGAACATGGGTTTTCTCCGGGTGGGCGTCAACTGCCCACGGTCGCGATTCAGCCGATGTGGGCGATGCTGGCGATTTCGATCAGCGCCTCGGGTTTGACCAGGCCGCACTGGATGCAGTAACGGGCCGGTTTCTCGCCGGCGAAATACTCGGCATACACTTCGTTTACCTTGGCGTAGTCGGCCCAGTCCCGGATCATGATCATGTTGAACGTGACATCGTCCATCGTTCCGCCCGCGGTCTCGACCACACTTTTGATGGCTTCCAGCACGTGACGGGTCTGCGCGGTGGCGTCGCCGACGTGTACCACGTTGTTGTCCTTGTCGAACGGCAGCGTGCCCGAGACATAGAGCACGCCGTCGGCCATGGAGCCCGGTACGAACGGCGCGATGGGTTTGCTGGTGCCGGCAGGGATGATCGCTTTCTTGGTCATGCTGGTGTCCTCACGAAAGTTGCCCGACAGGGCTGAAAGTGGTGCAGAAGTCATCGACGCTGGAAACCCAGCCAAAGAAGGTTTCGATGTTGAACAGCGCGGCTTGCTGAGCGAATTCGGGGCCGGCCTGATGGGTTGCGTCAGCCAGTACCACGCCGAAATATTCCAGGTGAAAACCGTCACGCAGGGTCGATTCGACACAGACATTGGTGGCGATGCCGGTGAACACCAGGTTGCGAATGCCGCGGCTGCGCAGCACGCTGTCGAAGCTGGAATTGAAGAAACCGCTGTAGCGGATTTTCGGCACCACGATATCGCCAGGCTGTGGCGTCAGCTCGTCGACCAGCTGGTAGTCCCAACCACCCTTGGCCAGCAGCTGCCCTTCGAGTTCAGGGCGCTTGCGCATGGTTTTCAGGGCATTGGACTTGTGCCAATTCGGTGAACCGGGGCCACCGGCCTCGACGTAAGCCGGGTCCCAGCCATTCTGGAAAAAAATCACCGGAATGCCCGCCGCACGCGCTGCGGCACAGGCCTTGTTGATATTGGCGATGACCGGCCCGGTGCTGCTCACATCGAACCCGGCGAGGTCCAGATACCCGCCGAGCGACGCGTAGGCGTTCTGCATGTCGACCACCACCAGCGCGGTTTCGCCGGGTTTCATGCGCAGCGGCTCGGGACGGGCGGGCAGCTCGCGAGCGGGCTGCACATCCGGCAGGTCAACGCCTGCGACGGTTGTCGGGGTTGCCATCAGACCACCTCCTTGAGTTGCGCGATGTGCTTGCGGCTGGTCATCAATGGCTGGATCTTCTCGCCGAAATCTTCGACGCCTTTGACGAAATCATCGAACGTCAGCATCACGCCTTGAGTCCCCGGCACACTGGCGACCTCGTCGAGCATTCTTGCCACTGTGGCCCACGACCCCACCAGCGTGCCCATGTTGATGTTGACTGCTGAGGTCGGGTCGGCCATCTGCCGCAGGTTGGAGCCTGCGCTTTTATCTGCCGAGCCTTTTTCGCTCAGCCAGGCGATGGCTTCTTCATCGGCACCGTCCTTGATGTGCTCCCAGCGAGCGCGTGCAGCTTCGTCGGTGTCGTCGGCGATGATCATGAACAGCACGCAGGAAGTGACGTTGCGGCCGGTCTTTTCGTTGGCTTCGAGCAGTTTCTGTGCGGTTGGCGCAAAGGCTGTGGGGGTGTTGACGCCTTTGCCGAAGCAGAAGTTGTAGTCGGCGTATTGCGCCGAGAACGCCATGCCCGCTTCACTTTGACCGGCGCAGATCAGCTTCATGTCGGCCTGTGGGCGAGGGCTGACGCGGCAGTCCTGCATGCTGAAATGTTCGCCCTTGAAGTCGCTGCTGCCGGTGGCCCACAGGTCGCGCAGAACCTGAGCGTACTCGGCCAGGTATTCGTAGCGGGTGTGGAAGAACTCGTCGCCCGGCCACAGCCCCATCTGCTCGTATTCCGGCTTCTGCCAGCCGGTGACGAGGTTGATCCCGAAGCGGCCATTGGAGATCGAATCGATGGTCGAGGCCATGCGCGCGGCAATGGCGGGCGGGATGGTCAGGGTGGCAACGGTGGCGAACAGCTGGATCCGGCTGGTGACTGCGGCCAGGCCGGCCATCAGCGTGAACGACTCCAGGTTGTGTTCCCAGAACTGCGTCTTGCCGCCGAAGCCACGCAGTTTGATCATCGACAGCGCAAAGTCGAAGCCGTAGCCCTCGGCCTTCTGCACGATCTGTTTGTTCAGCTCGAAGGTCGGCATGTACTGCGGAGCATTGCTGGAAATCAGCCAGCCGTTATTGCCGATGGGGATGAAGATACCAATGTCCATATGAGGCCTCTCTGCGTGGGTCGATACGTGCCAAAGCGCGACTGGCGGCACTTGAATCGTCTTTCAATCGTCTCTCGATCACCTTTTGCATTAAGCGGGCCAGAAAATTTTGTTGTTTTTATTCAAAGGCTTGAAAGTTTTCATGGTTTATTTCAGACCATTTGGTCTGAATCAGAGCACTTGGTTTGTGCAGGGCGCACGCAGATGGGGCAGGGCGGACGGCGCAGGCTATCCGTATCGACAAAACAGCTGCGCCCGTTAAGATGCCCGCTCATTTCGGCATCACTGGATGGATGTGCGTGAACAAGAAACCTCCCCTGGCTGACCCGGCGAACAAACGCGTACGCAAGGCCAAGCCAGAGACCGTGGTCAAGACGACCCGCGAACCCAGTGCGACGTCCCTGAAGCGGCGCATGCGCCTGATGGAAGGCAAGCGCACGCTGATTCTCGATGCGGCGCTGGAGATATTCTCTCGCTATGGCGTGCACGGCAGCAGCCTGGATCAGGTCGCGAGCCTGGCGGACGTCTCCAAGACCAACCTGCTGTATTACTTCAGCAGCAAGGACGACCTGTACCTGAATGTGCTGCGTCAGTTGCTCGAGGTATGGCTGAGCCCGCTGTTGCACTTCACCGCCGACAAGGACCCGGTGCAGGCGATCAGCGCCTACATCAAGGCCAAGCTGGAGATGTCCCGCGATCACCCGGCCGAATCACGGCTGTTCTGCATGGAAGTGATGCAGGGCGCACCGCTGATTCAGGGCGAGTTGCAGCACCCGTTGCGTGACACGGTGCAGGCCAAGGTGGCGGTGATTCAGCACTGGATCGACAGCGGCCAGTTGGCCCCCATCAACCCGCACCACCTGATTTTCACCCTGTGGGCGACCACCCAGCATTACGCCGACTTCCGCACTCAGGTCGAGGCCGTGACCGGCAAGACCCTGGATGATCCGGCGTTTTTCGAAGAGGTGCTGGCGAGCCTGCGCAGCATGGTTCTGGACGGGATCCTGCCGCGCAAGGCGTGACCGGGCTTCGCCTGACCTGACCCGCGCACCCCGCTCGCGCAGTGCGCGGGCGTCCTGCACAAACCAAGTGCTCCGATTCAGACCATTTGATCTGTTTTATTCGGCTCGATGGCGTCAGGTCGTTGTTCCATAGCGCTTTTCCTGTAATGGCATGGATGCTGCTAATGCCTGCCTGTGCGGTCCTCATGGCCATTACCCTCAGGAAAACGTCTATGTACAAGAAACTGTTGCCCGGGACATTGTGTGCGGCCGTAGCGTTGGGAGCGGTCAGCCTTGCTCAGGCTGAAGGATTGACCCTCGAAGGGAAGCCGAAAATCGCCATGGTGTATATCAGCCCGCGCAATGATGGCGGCTGGACTCAGGCCTTCGACGAAGCGCGCGTGAAGCTGGAAAAGGATCTGGACACAAAAATCCAGTACGTCGAGAGCGTGCCCGAGAACGCTGCAGCCATTACGCCGGTGGTCGACCGACTCATCGCACGCGGTGCCAACATCATCGTCGGCACTGCATTCGGTTACTCCGACACCTTTCTTGCACTGGCCAGGAAATACCCGAAAGTCGCGTTCCTGAATGGCTCGGGTACTACCAATGCGCCCAACCTCGAATCGTTTTACGGGCGTACCTACGAAAGCCAGTACCTGTGCGGCATGGCCGCAGGTGCGGCCTCGAAGACCGGCAAGCTGGGGTTTGTCGCCGCCAACCCGTTCGGCCAGGTCAACTGGACCATCAACGCCTACGAGCTGGGCGCCCGGCAGATCAATCCGAAGGCCACCGTCAACGTGGTCTATACCGGTGCATGGAACGACCCGGTCAAGGAACGCGCAGCGACCATGGCGCTGATCGACAACGGTGCCGATGTGGTCGGTCAGCACGTCGACAGCCCGACACCGCAGATCGTCGCACAGGAGCGCGGCATTCACGGCACCGGCCACCATCGCGACCTGAGCGAGTTCGCCCCCAAGGCGACGGTCTGCTCGTCGCTGTGGGTCTGGGATCGCTTCCTCGGGCCGGAGCTGAAGAAAATCATTGCCGGCAACTGGACGCCGCCCGCCAACGGCGCGCTGCTCTCGATGCAGCAGGGCGGCACCGATATCAAGCTGACTGCCGACACGATCATTTCCGATGCGGACCGCAAGAAGATCGAGGCCGAGCGCGCCGAGCTGCTGGCCGGCCGGAAAATCATCTACAGCGGCCCGCTGGCCGATCGTGATGGCAAGGAGCGAGTGGCGGCCGGTCAGCAGTTGTCTGACCCGGACCTGTGGAAAATGGACTGGTTCGTCGAAGGCGTGAAGACTCAGCAATGAGTCAGGTCAATGCGCTGCAACTCACCGGCATCAGCAAGTCGTTCGATGGCTTCAAGGCGCTGATCGATGCCGACTTCACCGCCTGTTGGGGTGAAGTGCATGCCCTGCTGGGCGAGAACGGTGCAGGCAAGTCCTCGCTGATGAATATCGCCGCCGGGCTGTACGCACCGGAAACCGGCACTCTGCTGCTGGACGATAACCCGGTTCAGCTTCAGGGGCCGAGGGACGCCAGCCGTTACCGGATCGGCATGGTCCACCAGCACTTCAAGCTGGTGAAGCCGTTCACAGTGGCGCAGAACATTCTCCTGGCACTGCCCGAGCAACCCGGCGAAGGCAGTTATCGCAAGCGTCTGCGTGCGCTGGAACAGGAGATCGTCGGCAAGGCCGAGGCGCTGGGGTTTGCGATTGACCCGGCGCGCACCGTCGACAGCCTGTCGGTCGCCGAGCAGCAGCGCGTCGAGATTCTCAAGGTGCTGCTGGCCGGCGCGCGGATTCTGATCCTCGACGAGCCCACGGCAGTGCTGACCGACCAGGAAGCCGAGCGTCTGCTGCTGACTGTTCAGGCATTCGCCCGGCAAGGCGCGGCGGTGGTTCTGGTCACTCACAAGATGGCTGACGTCAAACGCTATGCCGACCGGGTAACCGTGATGCGTGGCGGGCGCACCGTGCAGACCCTGGACCCGCAGAAGGTGAGTGTCGAGCAACTGGTGCAGCTCACGGTAGGTGAATCGGTGCCGGTTGCCGAGCATCAACCAGCGACACCCGGCGAGGTGCGTTTGCAGGTCAAGGACTTGCGCAGCGTCGGCAGCAGCGCGCTCAACGGCGTCAACCTGAGCCTGCACGCCGGGCAGATTTACGGCATCGCAGGCGTGGGTGGCAACGGTCAGGCCGAGCTGGCCAACGCCCTGATGGGGCTGCCGCAAGCCACTGAGGGTGAAATCCACATGGCCGGGTTTGGCGATTTGCGCGGCGCGTCGGCCGACCAGCGTCGGCAGTTGCGCATTGCCTCGATCCCGGCCGACCGCTACGGCGCAGCGCTGGCCGGGTCGTTGTCGGTGGCCGAGAACTTTGCCATCGGCAATATTCACAGCGGGCAATACGGCTCTTTCTGGCGCCTCGGCTACAAGCGTCTGAAACAGGATGCGCAGCGCGCCGTAGCGGACTTCGACGTACAGGGCGTGCGCTCTCTCGATCAGAAAGCTGCGCTGTTGTCGGGAGGCAATGCCCAGAAGCTGGTGATCGCCCGCGAATTCAGCCGCGATCCGCAATTGGTGCTGGTGCACAGCCCGAGTCGGGGCCTGGATGTGCGTGCCACCCAGGCGGTGCATGCCCGTTTGCGGGCGGCCCGGGACGCGGGTGCTGCGGTGCTGGTGATCAGCGAGGATCTG
Organism: Pseudomonas sp. B20; assembly: GCF_020515755.1. Classification (NCBI taxonomy): domain Bacteria; kingdom Pseudomonadati; phylum Pseudomonadota; class Gammaproteobacteria; order Pseudomonadales; family Pseudomonadaceae; genus Pseudomonas; species Pseudomonas sp. B20. The sequence goes on along the minus strand of NZ_JAHPJG010000007.1, from coordinate 108,005 downwards.
GACGAAGTATTGGCCCTGGCTGACCGTGTCGGCGTGATGAACGGCGGGCGCATCGTCGCCGAGTTCGCGCACCCTGCTGACCGGCAAGCCATCGGCAAAGCGATGGTGAGCCATGACTGAATCAGTACAACCGATGAAATCCGCACGGCAACCCTTGTTGGCGCGGCGCTACACCCTGGAGCTTCGTCAGCAGACCGGCTGGCTGTTGCAGGCGCTGATCATTGCCCTGGCGCTGCTGATCGGGCTGGCGATCTGCACTGTGATGCTGATTCTTGCCGGCGTGCCTGCCGACGAGCTGCTCAACGAGTTCGTCGTGCAGACAGTGTTCGATGCACAAAACTTCAAGGCAGTGTTGTTTCAGGCATCGCCGATGATCATGGTCGGGCTCGCCGGGTGCATGGCGTTTCGGGCGCGTTTCTGGAACCTGGGTCTGGAAGGCCAGATGATCTGGGGCGCGATTGGCGCCACGGCGATCTCGCTGTTTCAGGTGGGCCCGGAGGCGTTGCGTCTGCCGCTGATGATGGCGGCAGCCGTTATCTGCGGATTGTTGTGGAGCCTGGGGCCGGTGCTGCTGAAGCTCAAGTGGCAGGTCAACGAGATCATCTCGACGCTGATGCTCAATTACATCGCCGCCAATTTCCTCCTGCACCTGGTGTACGGCAGTTGGAAGGACCCGCGCGACAACTTTCCCTATTCTCCCGCGTTTCAGAGCTTCGAGCGGCTGCCCGACCTGTTTGCCGGGTATAACGCGGCGATCCCTCTGGCGCTGCTGGTCACCGGTCTGACCCTGTGGTTCGTCGGTGTTTCGCGGGCCGGGTTGTACCTGCGCTTCGTCGATGCCAACCCGAAAGTCGCCGGGGCGGTGGGCGTGCCGGTGCGCAAGATGATCATCGGCACCGTGCTGCTATCGGGCGCGCTGGCGGGGCTTGCAGGTTTTGTCGTGACCTCGGGACAGGAAGGGCGCCTTACTCAGTCGTTCTATCAGGGCTATGGGTTTTCCGGGATTCTGATCGCCTTTCTGGCCCGCAACAATCCAGTGGCCGCAACCGTGGTCGCGCTGCTGATCGCCATGCTGTTCGTGGCCGGACGCAACCTGCAGGTGTTCTATCAGATTCCGTTTTCGATGGTGCAACTGATCCAGGCGATTCTGGTGATCTGCGTCGCGTCGTCGGACTTTTTCATCCGCCATCGCCTGCGGCGCATCCAGGCAGGAGAACGTTGATGGAGCTTATTTCCCACTGGCTGGGCAGCGCACCGGATTTTGCCGTGCCGTTCGCCCTGGCAGCGCTGGGCCTGATCCTCATCGAGCGCAGCGGTGTACTGGCGCTGGGCGTCGAAGGGCTGATGCTGGTCGGCGCACTGGCGGGCATCGGCATGCAGTTGAGCCTCGCCTCGCCTGGCCTTTCGCTGCTGGCGTCGATGGCGGCGGCAGGTCTGGTGTCGTTGCTGTTTGCGCTGATGGTGCTGGTGCTGCGGATCAATCAGGTGATCGCCGGGCTGGCGCTGGTGTTCTTTTGTCAGGGCTTGACCGGGCTGCTGGGCACTCTGCTGGGCTGGACCAACCGCCCGGTCAGCGGCTTGCAGGCGGTCGAGCTGTGGCCGTTGTCCGAGCTGCCTGTGGTGGGCCGGGTCTTTGTGCAGAACCCGCTGGTGTACCTGACCGTGGTGATTTTCATCGCGGTGGTCTGGCTGCTCGATCGCACGCGCACCGGGCTGCGTCTGCGCGCGGTAGGCGAGAACCCGCAGGCCGCCGATGCCGCAGGCATTTCCGTGCTCGGTTACCGCCTGGCGGCGATTGTCGCCGGTTCCGCGTTGATGGGGCTGGCCGGCGGTTTCATCGCTGTGCTCAGCACCAAGATGTGGATCGCCGACATGACCGGCGGGCGCGGCTGGATCGCGGTTTCGCTGGTGATCTTTGCGCGCTGGTCGCCTTGGCGTGCGCTGGCCGGCGCCTTGCTGTTCGGCGGCATCGAGGCGCTGATTCCGCAATTGGCGGCAACCGGCGTGCGCCTGCCTCAGTATTTCGTTTTGATGACGCCCTATGCGGTAACCCTGTTGGTCATGGTCTGGGTGGCGAGCGGCAAGCGGCAATCGAGCAGCCAGCCCGGTGCGCTGGGCGAACCCTACATTCGCGAGGAGCGCCGCTGAGCGCAGAAGCCCGTAATACGGGCGGTTCAGCACGGGTTAAGGAATTTTTGATAGCGTGTATGCTCTAATCCGGTTACCAGCGTTCGTCAAAACCAGGAGCTCCTGAATGTTTACCTCGCGTCGTTTGATCATTGTCGCCACCGCCGTAGCCATGCTTTCCGGCTGTGCAACATCCAATCCCTATGACAATCAAGGCCAGGCGCAAAGCTCCGGTGGTATGAGCAAGACGGCCAAGTACGGCGGACTCGGCGCATTGGCCGGTGCGGTAGCCGGCGCTGCCATCGATCACAATAACCGTGGCAAGGGTGCCCTGATCGGCGCTGCAGTGGCGGGTGCCGCATCGGCAGGTTATGGCTACTACGCAGACAAGCAGGAAGCTGCGCTGCGCGAGAGCATGGCCAACACCGGTGTCGAGGTGCAACGTCAGGGTGACCAGATCAAACTGATCATGCCGGGTAACATCACGTTCGCGACGGACTCTTCGGCCATTGCCAGCAGCTTCTATTCGCCGCTCAACAACCTGGCCAGCTCGCTCAAGCAGTTCAACCAGAACAACATTGAGATCGTCGGTTACACCGACAGCACCGGCAGCCGCCAGCACAACATGGACCTGTCGCAACAGCGCGCCCAGAGCGTCGCGACGTACCTGACCTCGCAAGGCGTCGATCAAGCGCACCTGTCAGTGCGCGGTGCAGGTCCTGATCAACCGATTGCCAGCAACGCCGATGTCAACGGCCGCGCCCAGAACCGCCGCGTCGAGGTCAACCTCAAGCCGATTCCGGGTCAGCAGTACTGATCGATGCCGCTCCGCTCGCAGACGGGTTAAATGCGGGCAAAGTGGGAGCGAGCTTGCTCGCGAAGGCGATGGCCTCTTCGCGAGCAAGCTCGCTCCCATGAGTCAATATCAATGCCGCGCTGGATACTGCTCATGCAGGCTGTCCAGAAGCCGGTCTTTCTCTTCCCAGAGCGTATTGATCCACTGCTGGAATTCCAGGCGGTATTCGCCGTCCTGGTCGTAATTCTTGCCGAGAAACTGCTGCGGGATTTTGATCTCTTCGAAGTGCGCAACCACTTCCCTCACATTACCGCACAGCAGATCCCAGTAACCGGGTTGTCCGCCAGGGTAGTGGATGGTCACGTTGATGATCGATTCCAGCTGTTCGCCCATTGCATCGAGCACGAAGGCAATGCCGCCAGCCTTGGGTTTGAGCAGGTGGCGGAACGGCGAATTCTGTTGCGCGTGTTTGCCGGCGGTGAAGCGCGTGCCTTCGGCGAAGTTGAAAATCCCCACCGGGTTATGGCGAAACTTGGCGCAGGTGCGGCGCGTGGTTTCCAGGTCCTTGCCTTTCTTTTCCGGGTGTTTGGCAAGGTACGCCTTCGAGTAGCGCTTCATGAATGGAAAGCCCAGCGCCCACCACGCCAGACCGATCACCGGAACCCAGATTAACTCCTGCTTGAGGAAAAACTTCAAGGGGCGAATACGTCGGTTGAGCACGTACTGCAGGACCATGATGTCGACCCAGCTCTGGTGATTGCTGGTAACCAGATACGAGTGCTGGTAATCCAGCCCTTCCAGACCGCTCAGGTGCCAGCGGGTGTGGCACAGCAGTCTGATCCAGGCATTGTTGTTGCCGATCCAGGTTTCATGGATGTGGCTCATCAGCCAGTCGGTGAAACGCTGTGCCGCAGAGAAGGGCAGGCAGATCTTGAGGATCGTGACCGCGAACAGCACCGTGCAGCAGACGATGGTGTTCAGCGCCAGCAGCAGCGAGGCAATGACGCCGCGTAACGGGGCAGGCAGGAAATCCATGAGGAAGATGGCTCCGCAAGTTATCGGAAGCCGCAGACTGCTCTGCGGCACTCGGGTCAGGTATCAGGACAGCGTGTCGGCCTGTATGGCTGTCAGCGCGATGGTGTAGACAATGTCGTCGACCTGCGCGCCGCGCGGCAGATCGTTCACCGGCTTGCGCAGGCCTTGCAGCATCGGGCCGAGGCTTACACAGTCGGCACTGCGTTGCACCGCCTTGTACGTGGTATTGCCGGTGTTCAGGTCCGGGAACACGAACACGTTGGCGCGTCCTGCGACCGCGCTGTCCGGAGCCAGCTGCCGGGCGACCTGTTCGTTGGCGGCCGCATCATACTGCAGCGGCCCGTCGATCAATAGATCGCGGCGGGTTTCGCGTGCCAGCTGCGTCGCTTCGCGGACCTTCTCGACTTCTTCGCCGCTGGCCGAGTTGCCGCTGGAATAGCTGATCATCGCCACACGGGGAGAGATGCCGAACGCAGTGGCCGAATCGGCGCTCTGCAAGGCAATCTCGGACAGCTCGCTGGCACTCGGATGCGGGTTCATGATGCAGTCGCCATACATCAGCACCTGCTCGGGAAAGAGCATGAAGAACACGGAAGACACCAGCGTGCAGCCTGGCGCGGTCTTGATCAGTTGCAGGGCCGGGCGGATGGTGTTGGCGGTGGAGTGAATGACGCCGGACACCAGCCCGTCGACCTCGTCCAGCGCCAGCATCACCGTACCGATGACCACCGGGTCTTCGAGCTGTTGCTCGGCCATGGGCGCGTTCAGGCTTTTGCTTTTGCGCAGTTCTACCATCGGTGCAACGTAGCGTTCGCGAATCAGGTCCGGGTCAAGAATTTCCAGCCCCTGCGGCAGCTCGATGCCGTGCGCCTGCGCAACGGCGTGCACTTCCTCGGGCCTGGCCAGCAACACGCAACGCGCGATACCGCGTGCCTGGCAGATGGCGGCAGCCTGAATGGTCAGCGGCTCGTTGCCTTCAGGCAGCACGATGCGCTTGTTGGCCGCCTGCGCGCGCTGGATCAACTGATAGCGAAACACCGCGGGCGACAGGCGCAGCTCACGCGGTGTGCCGCAGCGCTGGTGCAGCCAGTTGGCGTCCAGATGACTGGCAACGAAATCGGTGATGTTTTCCGCGCGCTCGCGGTCATCGATGGGGATTTCCTTGTTCAACTGATTCAGGCGATTTGCCGTGTCATACGAGCCGCTGCTGACCGACAGCACCGGCAGCCCCGCCTGCAGTGCGCCGCGGCACAGCTCCATGATGCGTGGGTCGGGCACGGTATCGCTGGTCAGCAGGAGGCCGGCCAGCGGCACGCCGTTTATGGCTGCAAGGCTCACCGCCAGGATGATGTCGTCGCGGTCGCCCGGCGTCACCACCAGCACCCCTGGCTTGAGCAGCGGAACCGTGTTGAGCACGGTCCGCGCACAAATGATGATTCTGGTCATGCGGCGCTGATCATAGTCGCCTGCGTTCAGCACCTGCGCGCCGAGCAGCTCGGCCACATCGCGGGTACGCGGTGCGTTGAGTTCGGCGCGATATGGAATGCAGCCCAGCAGGCGAAAGTCGCCACTGCGCAGCAACGGCGAGTGTTCTTTCAGGCGCGAGGCGAAGACTTCCATGCTCTCTTCGGTGCGCACCTTGTTGAGTATCACGCCCAGCACCTTGGGATCCTTGGGGCCGCCAAACAGCTGGGCCTGCAATTCGACCCTGCCCGACAGATCGGCGAGCACTTCGTTTTCCGGGGCAGAGACCAGAATGACTTCGGCGTCCAGGCTCTTGGCCAAATGCAGATTGACCCGCGCGGCGTAGCTCGCGCTGCGGGTCGGGACCATGCCTTCGACGACCAGCACGTCCTTGCCGACCGCTGCCTGCTGATAAAGATTGATGATCTCTTCGAGCAGTTCATCCAGTTGACCATCACCGAGCATGCGCTCGACATGCGCCAGTCCTAGAGGCTTGGGCGGCTTGAGGCCGTGGGTGCGAGCCATCAGCTCGGTCGAGCGCTCGGGGCCCAGATCGCCGGGGTGTGGCTGGGCGATCGGTTTGAAAAAGCCTACTTTCAAGCCGGCGCGCTCCAGCGTGCGCACCAGTCCCAGGCTGATGGAGGTCAACCCCACGCCAAAGTCAGTGGGGGCGATAAAAAAAGTCTGCATACTGGCTTCTCGATTGAGCAGTGCAAGGGGTCGCAGCACATAGGGAACCGCCGCCGACCGAAAAAGTCCGGAAACCGTCTAACGCGATTTCTCTGCGGCAAGACTATCGTTATCTGTGGCATTCGCACACCAGCCGCAACAAAAGGCCTGACCTCTCATCTGACTGCGTTGCAGCGGGTCCAGCACCCAGGGGCGTGACTGCCACGGAGGGTCATGACGCAGGTGCTGGGTATGGCCGCACGACAGCAGCGCAAACCAGTGACCGTGCTCGTCCTGTCTCAAATCGATAACGATTGAACCTTTCAAAGCGGGCCGTCCGTCAGAGTTGCGTTCGCTTTCGGGCGATTGCTTGGTTAAACTTGCCCGTTCTTCAATCTTAAGCAAAAGGTCTTGTCCCCATGCCGATCGCCGCCAATAAGGCTGTCTCCATTGACTATACCCTGACCAACGACGCTGGTGAGGTCATCGACAGTTCTACCGGTGCTGCGCCGCTGGTTTACCTGCACGGTGCAGGCAACATCATCCCGGGCCTGGAAAAGGCACTGGAAGGCAAGGAAGTAGGCGACCAGCTGAACGTTGCCGTCGAGCCCGAAGACGCCTACGGTGAGTACTCGGCCGAACTGGTCAGCACCCTGAGCAGCAGCATGTTCGAAGGCGTCGACAAGCTCGAAGTCGGCATGCAGTTTCACGCTTCCGGTCCGGATGGCGGCATGCAGATCGTGACCATCCGTGATCTGGAAGGCGACGATGTCACCGTTGACGGCAACCATCCGCTCGCGGGTCAGCGCCTGAACTTCGACGTGAAGGTTGTGGCCATCCGTGATGCCAGTGAAGAAGAAATGGCTCACGGTCATGTTCATGGTGAAGGCGGTCATCAACACTGATTTGTGCTGCTAAGCTCAGGCACTGAAAAGGCGCCCTGGCTGTTCTGCGATGACGACTTTCGTTACGCGTGCGGTCACGGTGCCTTTTTTCGGGTTGTAGCCTGGGGCGACTTGTTTCAAAAGGGGTTCTCATGAGTGCTTTTCACGACATCAAATTGAAAGCGCTGGGTGGCCAGGAATTGCCGCTGGCGAATTTCAGGAACAAAGTGGTTCTGGTGGTCAACGTCGCGTCCAAATGCGGGCTGACACCGCAGTACGCAGCACTTGAAAACCTCTATCAGCAGTACAAGGACAAGGGCCTTGAGATACTGGGTCTGCCGTGCAACCAGTTTGCCGGGCAGGAACCAGGTACCGAGCAAGAGATCGCCGAGTTTTGCCAACTCAACTATGGCGTGACCTTTACGCTGGGTGAAAAACTCGACGTCAACGGCCCCAACCGTCACTCGCTTTACCGTTTGCTGGCGGGCGAGGGTGCCGAGTTCCCCGGGGATATCACCTGGAACTTCGAAAAGTTTCTGGTCGGCAAGAACGGTGGTGTAAGCGCACGTTTTTCTCCGCGTACCACTCCGGATGATCCTGCCGTTATCCAGGCCATTGAAAAGGCCCTGGCGCAAAACTGATCGTATAGCCGGGGTAGCATTTCGCGTTCGCCCGGCTTTCTTGCGCGCTCGTCGCTTCTGAACTCAAATCAGTCAGATCAATAGTACTGGGCCAGCGCTGACGCCCGGCGATATTCTGCGCGTCTGATGGCAATCGACCATTTCACAGGAGTTGCGCATGTCGGCAGAAGCCTTGTTCACGCCTTTCCGTCTGGGCAGTCTGGAGCTGTCGTCGCGTGTGGTCATGGCCCCCATGACCCGCTCGTTCTCGCCAGGGCACGTGCCCAACTCGAAGGTCGTTGAGTACTACCGGCGGCGCGCTGCGGCAGGCGTCGGGCTGATTATCACCGAAGGTACTACGGTCAATCACAAGGCCTCCAACGGCTATCCGAACGTCCCGCAGTTTTTCGGTGAAGCGCCACTGGCCGGTTGGCGCAAGGTGGTCGAGGCAGTACATGCGGAGGGCGGCAGCATCGTCCCGCAACTCTGGCACGTCGGCGCAGTTCGTCGTCCTGGCACCGAGCCGGACGGCAGCGTGCCTGCCTACGGGCCGATGGAGAAGGTCAAGGACGGTCAGGTGCTGGTGCATGGCATGAGCAAGCAGGACATCGACGAGGTCGTTGCGGCCTTTGCCCAGGCTGCCGCCGATGCCAGGGCGATTGGCATGGACGGTGTCGAAATTCATGGGGCTCACGGTTACCTGGTCGATCAGTTCTTTTGGGAGGGCAGCAATCAGCGCAGTGACGAGTACGGCGGCAGCCTCGCCAACCGCTCACGTTTTGCCCTCGAACTGATCAAGGCCGTGCGCGCCGCAGTGGGCCCGGACTACCCGATCATTTTCCGTTTCTCACAATGGAAACAGCAGGATTACACCGCGCGCCTGGTGCAAACGCCCGAGGCGCTGGGCGAGTTCCTGCAGCCTCTGGCCGACGCTGGCGTGGATATCTTTCATTGCTCTACCCGGCGTTTCTGGGAGCCTGAGTTCGATGGCTCCGACCTGAACCTGGCGGGCTGGACGCGCAAGCTGACCGGCAAACCGACCATCACAGTCGGCAGCGTCGGACTGGACGGTGAGTTCCTGCAATTCATGGTCAACACCGACAAGGTCGCTCAACCGGCCAGCCTGGAAAATCTGCTGAAGCGGCTGGGCAACGACGAGTTCGATCTGGTGGCGGTGGGGCGCGCACTACTGGTCGATCCGGATTGGGCACTGAAAGTGCGCGAGGGCCGCGAGCAGGACATCCTGCCTTTCAGTCGAGACGCACTGGCGACACTGGCCTGATCTTCTTGCTGGCGACCGGCCTGATCTCTTTGACGCTCGCAGCGTTCTGGCTCGGGCAGGCCTCGCGCAATTGACGTTCGAACTGATCGATGACCGCTGTCCAGCCCTGGCGGCTGGCATGTTGCCGGGCATTGAGGCGCACGCGGCGCAGTGTCTCATTGTCTTCCAGCAACCAGCGCGCCGAGTCGATGAACGCCGCCTCATCCCCCGGCATGGCCAACGCACCGTTGTGGCCGTGGCGGATATGCTGCCCGGCTGCGGCTTCATCGTAGGCGACCACGCCCAGGCCTGAGGCGAGTGCTTCGAGAACCACATTGCCGAAGGTTTCGGTGAGGCTGGGGAACAGAAACATATCGGCCGAGGCATAGTGCGTCGCCAGCACCTCGCCGCGCTGGGTGCCGCAGAAAATCGCATCCGGAATTTGCTGCTCCAGCTGCGGGCGTTGAGGTCCGTCGCCAACCACCACCAGTTTCAGATTACGTTGCGGGTAACTGTCCTTGAGCGCCTCGAAGCAGGCTTTGAGCAGGCTCAGGTTTTTTTCGGGGGCAAGGCGGCCAACATGCAGGACCGCGACATCATCGGCTTGCAGACCCCAGCTCTCGCGCAGAGGCTGCGAGCGTCTGGACGGGCTGAACAGTTGACTGTCGACGCCTCGCGACAACAGCTCGATCCTCTCAAAGCCACGCCGCTCCAGCTCGACCTTCTGACTGATGCTCGGCACCAGCGTCATGCGCGACCGGTTGTGGAACCAGCGCAGGTAGTGCGTCAGCAAACGGGTGATGAAACCCATGCCGTACTGCTGCGTGTACTGCGGGAAGTTGGTATGGAAGCCACTGATCACCGCAATCCCCAAACGCCGCGCTGCGCGCAGTGCCGAGAGCCCCAGCGGACCTTCCGTGGCGATGTACAGCACATCCGGCCGACGCCGTTGCCAGCGCCGCAGCAGCTTGTGCATCGAAGACTGACCCCACTGCAACCCCGGGTAACCCGGTATCGGCCAGCCCCGGCAGAGCAGCAGATCCTCTGCAGTGCCCGCGCCGATCTCGTCGTTCTGACGTGGCCGGACCAGCTCGACCCGATGCCCACGCAACCGCAACCCTTCACACAGCCGCCCCAGGGTATTGGCGACGCCGTTGATCTCGGGAGTAAAGGTTTCAGTGATCAGGGTGACATTAAGAATTTGGCTCATGAGAGCAGTGTCGACTGATTACATTTCGGTTATGTGGCGGTTATGTGATGGATTGGTGATAGGGCGTCGGTAAGGTGAGCAAGTTGGCGTGAGACTGCGCGGAATAGTTAATAGGTAAACGCATAGGCTGTACAACCCAACGGGGTGACATTAGGAAATGGCACAGTATTGTCGGTATGGGTCATTTGAAAGTCACTCGCGCACGTTCCATTGCCGCTGGCATAGGCACGAAGTCTTTATCCTCCACAATGGATCTGCGTTGTTCGATAGTCATGCTATCCATGAAGCGATTTGAGCGGGGGATTGCCGAGCTGCCGAGTGTTGCGGGTAATGCGACTGGAGGTTTTTTCTCCGTCTGTGTGATGGCAGCGTTCAACAGGCTTGCAAACTGACCTGAGCGGTTTTCCGGTAGTCTTTCGAGGGATGCCGGTCGGTAGGAGGAGAGTTGTTCTGCGGCAGATTCTGTTTTTATTTCCATAGCGATTACTCCTGTTTTTTTCAATCAGGAGAGCAAGGATAATGCCATATTTAATGTATTGGTTGTTCCTACGCCGTTGCAGTCTTGTATTAGAGGTCGGGAAGATATGTCCTACACAATATTCCTGCGTGTAATGTTTTTTCATATCTCGGCAAGCAGTGTCTGGTTGCGGCAAGTCGTTGCCGTTACACGGAATGGAGTTCTATAAGCTACTTGTAAGAATGCTGATATATCGCTGTAAGCAGTTTCCCTTTTAATGCTGAAGTGCCGAACAGATAACTCGTTATCTGTTCGGCACGCTCTCAGGCGGAGTCGTCACTCAGCCGGTCAAGCAGGGCACTCAGCCCAGATCACGAACCAGTTGGCCGATCACTTCGCCTACTTTGGCCAGATCCGGTGCCGCCAGACGATGTTCATCGGCATACGAATACGCCACGGTGAACAGGCCGGCGGTGCGGGTGGAATAAGCAGGGGCGTCTTTTTCGAAAACACGGTTCGCGGCTTCGGCAGTCAGCGACGTGGAGCTGATGACGATGCGTTCTTCGGGGTCGTTCACGCCGTTGATGTACACGTTGTCCGGGTTGATCGACCATTCGGCCAGTTCACTGACCAGAAAGGCGCGGATCTTTTCCTGAACGGTTGCGTTGTCAGCGGCCAGTGCAGCAGGATTTACTTGAGCATTCATGATTTAACTTCCTTGTTAAGTTCATGTGTCGCCTGGTTTCATGGAAGGTGGCTTCACATGAACGGATTGATTGAGGCCCCATTTAGCCCCAGCTGGCAGGGTGAGTTGCGGTGCATATTTATATGCGTGTGATTTTTTTCTTCGCGTGTGCCGAACCGCATGGCACGGTCCGGCAGGTTGGTATTCAGCCGCGTGCGTGGGTCACCGGCAACGCATCCGCGCCACGCTCGCGCACCCAGAACAGCGTTGCCCCGGCCACTGCAGCAGGCATCATCAGCAGGTTGACCACCGGGATCAGCAAGGCAACGTAGACGATGCCGCCGAAGCTCAGGCTCTGCCAGCGTTTGCTCTTCAGCCAGCCGAGCATTTCGTTCCAGCCCAGTTTGTGGTTGTCAGCAGGGTAGTCGATGTACTGGATCGCCATCATCCACACCCCGAACAATAGCCACAGCGGGGCGGCGATGATGTTGGCGACCGGGATGAACGACAGGATGAACAGGCCGAGCATGCGCGGCAGCATGTAGCCCAGCTTGCGCGCTTCGCGGGCCAGGGTGCGGGGCACCATGGCGACCAGTTCGGCCCAGCTGAAATCGGGCGATTCGTCTACACCGCGAACCACGGCTTCGACCTTTTCGGACAGAAACCCGTTGAACGGTGCGGCGATGATGTTGGCGACCACGGTGAAGGTGAAAAACACCATCAGCAGCACCAGCGCCACGAACAGTGGCCATAGGATATAGCTGAGAAAGCTCAGCCAGTGGGGCAGGGTCGGCATGAAGGTGTCGACCCACAGCTCGAACTGATGCACCGCCAGATAGATCAGGCCGCAGAACAACACCACATTGATGCTCAGTGGCAGTAGAACGAACAAGCGCAAGCCAGGGCTGAGGACCAGTTTCAGGCCCTCTCTCAGGTATTGCGGGCCGGTAAGGGCGGGAGCGGGCATGGGAGTCTCCGAGTGCTTGAAAGGCGTGACCTTACCGGCTTTGTGATGGCCATGAAAGAGCAGAGCGCCGACGGTTTTTGAGCATGCCAGACTTGTGGCGTATCCTTGGCGAAGGAAGACCATCCGGATGGCTCGCCACCCATGCGCCGCTTTCAAGCGCCTGCGCTATAGAAGTGACCTATAGGGTGGATTGTGAAACGATATTTCCTTAACCTCTGCGGCCCCGATAGGCTGTTCCGCAATTTAAGACCTGTCCTTCAGGTCAGAATTTTCAGGACCTGCCGAACCAAACGACGCTTCCCCAAGCGTTTCGGTGGTCCTTTTTATCCAGCCGTCCCGACCGCGGCGTAAACGGTCGGTCGATAGGAGTGTGTCATGTCAGACGTACGTCATTCCCGAGTGATCATTCTCGGTTCCGGCCCTGCCGGTTACAGCGCTGCGGTCTACGCCGCTCGCGCCAACCTCAAGCCCCTGCTGATCACCGGCATGCAGGCTGGCGGCCAATTGACCACGACTACAGAAGTTGATAACTGGCCAGGCGACCCGCACGGCCTGACCGGTCCTGCCCTGATGGAACGCATGCGTGAGCATGCCGAGCGTTTCGAGACTGAAATCGTCTTCGACCACATCAATTCCGTTGATCTGGCCGGCAAGCCGTTCAGCCTGCAGGGCGATAGCGCAACCTACACCTGCGACGCCCTGATCATTGCCACCGGCGCCAGTGCTCGCTACCTGGGCCTGCCTTCGGAAGAAGCGTTCATGGGCAAGGGTGTCTCTGCCTGCGCAACCTGCGACGGTTTCTTCTATCGCAACCGTGAAGTCGCGGTGGTCGGTGGTGGTAACACGGCGGTGGAAGAGGCGCTGTATCTGGCCAACATCGCCAGCAAGGTGACCCTGGTTCACCGTCGCGAAACCTTCCGTGCCGAGAAGATCCTGATCGACAAGCTGCACGCACGTGTCGCCGAAGGCAAGATCGAACTCAAGCTCAATGCCACGCTGGACGAAGTGCTGGGTGACAACATGGGTGTGACCGGTGCGCGTCTGAAGAACAATGACGGCAGCAGCAGCGAGTTGAAAGTCGACGGTGTGTTCATCGCGATCGGCCACACACCAAACACCTCGTTGTTCGACGGTCAGCTGGCGTTGAAAGACGGTTACATGGTTGTGCAGGGTGGCCGTGAAGGCAACGCCACGGCGACCAGCGTCGAAGGCGTATTCGCTGCCGGTGACGTGGCTGACCACGTGTATCGACAGGCCATTACTTCGGCTGGTGCAGGCTGCATGGCGGCACTGGACGTCGAGCGCTACCTGGACGGGCTGGCTGACGTATCGTTCTGATTTGCTCTCGTGCCCAAGCGCTCAGCGCTATACACAAATCTCATGGGAGAGATTCGCATTGCTCGCGAAGAGGTCAGTACATCCCCCAGAAACAGGGTGTTTGAACCGATGCCTTCGTGAGCAAGCTCACTCCCACAGTGGGCTGTACTCTGCCTCATGCTGTGTTTAACCCCGTTTTCCGGGCTTACCAGGACGTGTGTATAGCGTGGAGTGCCCAGGTATGGGCACTAGAACGATGTGATTTCAACCCAGCCGATCAAGCCTTGCGCTTGAGCGGCTCGCCTTCAAACTTCACACCCGCCAGACCCTTCGCGATCAGCGCACGGATATTGCCGTGGTCGCTGCCTTCAGGCGTGGCTTGTACCGAGCGGTAATGCTCGCCGAACGCCAGCAGTGCCTCTTCGTCAGTCAGGCCTTCCAGTAATGCCAGGCCCAGGGTTTTGCACGACCCTTCGTTTTGCCCGGCAGCATTGTCGACGTCGCCGTTTCTGAAGGCCTGAGGCTGGTAGTCGTAGCCTTCGGCGATGAACGCCAGGGTATCGGCAAACGCATGCTCGCCGCTGCGCAGGCTGGCGCGCAGGGAATTCAGATCAGTCATGTTGTTTGGTTTCCTTGACGAACGCCGCCTGTTGTTCGGCGTTCGCTTCTTTCTGGTAGCGGGCTTTCCACTCGTTGTACGGCATGCCATAAACCACTTCACGCGCATCATCGAGGCTGAGGTCGATCTGCTTTTCGTCAGCGGCGGCCTTGTACCACTTGGACAGGCAGTTGCGGCAGAAGCCGGACAGGTTCATCAGGTCGATGTTCTGGACATCCTTGCGGCTGTCCAGATGCGCGACCAGTCGGCGGAAGGCTGCAGCTTCGAGTTCGAGGCGTTTTTGCTCGGTCATGACGGGCTCTTTTCAGTAGACGGTTGGCGTCATGATAAGAGTTTCAGCGTTGACCGGCGAGCGTGATCGACACCGATTCGGCAAAGCGCAGGGCATGCGGCTTGTCGACTTCCACCTCAGCGTAGGTCACCGCCTCGTGGCTCATCACCAGATCCAGCACTTCCTGGGTCAGCCGTTCCAGCAGGGCAAAGCGATTGCCCTCGACATGCTGGATGATGGCCTTGGTGATGGTGCGATAGTTGAGGGCATGCTCGATGTCGTTATCCCGAACGGCTTCCTGAGCGGCGTAGAGAATCGTCAGGTTGATCAGCACGTCCTGTTTGTTGAGGATTTCGTCCTCGTTGATGCCGATGAACGTGCGCAAGCGCAGGTCCTTGATCCGGATGCGCGCGGTGCCAGGTTCGAGTCTTGCCATTATTGTCTGCTCCGTCCGATCAATTGCAGAAACTCCATGCGCGTGGTGCTCGAGTCCCGGAAGGCGCCCAGCATCACTGACGTGTTCATGGTCGAATTCTGCTTTTCGACGCCGCGCATCATCATGCACATGTGCTGGGCTTCGATGACCACGGCGACGCCGGCGGCTCCGGTGACTTTCTGAATTGCATCGGCAATCTGCTTGGTCAGGTTTTCCTGAATCTGCAGACGTCGGGCAAACATGTCGACGATGCGTGCAATCTTCGACAGGCCCAGCACTTTGCCGGTCGGAATGTACGCCACATGTGCCTTGCCTATGAACGGCAGCAGGTGGTGCTCGCAAAGCGAGTACAACTCGATGTTCTGGACGATGACCATCTCATCGTTGTCGGAGGCGAACAGGGCGCCATTGACGATCTCTTCGACACTCTGGGTGTAGCCGTGACACAGATACTGCATGGCTTTGGAAGCGCGTTTCGGCGTGTCCAGAAGACCTTCGCGGTCTGGATCTTCACCAAGGCCGAGCAGAATGTCTCGATAGTGCTGGGGCAGGGACGAACTCATCAGAATGATCCTCGGGGCGGCTTACTTGACGTGCCGTCCGCCGTTTACGGTCAGTGTTGTGCCGGTGACATAGGTGCTGTCCAGAAGATAACGCAGGCTCTGGTAGATCACCTCTGCACCTGGCTCTATGCCCAGGGCCGACTTGGCCAGGGCGTTGGCGCGGTAGGCCGCATCATCCTTGGGTTGAAACATCAACAGCGCCGGTGCTATGCCGTTGACTTTGACAAGCGGGGCGAACCTGGCGGCGAAGGACAGCGTCAGGCTTTCCAGGCCGGCCTTGGTTGCGCAGTAGGCGATGTGCTTGCTGCTGCCCTTGCGGGTCACGTCGTCGCTGATATGCACGATGTCAGCGACCTCACTGGCGGTCAGCAACGACTCGCAATGCAGATTGATCAGGTAGGGCGCCAGCATGTGCACGCTGAACATGCGGGTGAAGTTGTCGGCTTCATCGCCCGGTGTTTCTGCCAGCCACTCGGAAGCGTTGTGGACAATGGCCCGCAGGCTCGAGGTCTGGGTTTTCAACAGCTCGACAAAGGCCATGATCCCGGCCTCACAGGAAAAATCCCCGTGGATGGCCACTGCTCCAGCCTGGCGCAGCTCCGTCACACTTTCGTGCTCGGTGCGATAACTGATGATCACCCGCTGCCCGTGTTCCAGCAGACGCAAGGCGCAATGCAGGCCCACGCGCTGGCTGGCGCCAGTGATCAGGATCGGTGCAGAAGACATTGCCATCGACAGCTCACGTATCGGTTATCCGTAGTGGACGGGGATTGTACGGTCGATTGTTTCTTCCGGTTTACAGGCAAAGTTATACCAGAGAATTTTTTTGTACAACCCTGGACATCATGAAACTCGCCGACGCAGTGCTCGCAGGCGCTGAGCACAGGGAGGCTGCGGAGACGAGCGGGGCTGGGAAGCGACCAAGACCTGTACCGAGGTGTAAAGGTGTACAGGTCTTTATGAGCTTAACGAGGGGAAGGTGATTGCGTCGGGCGTGCCGGTGCAGGCGTGCTCTGCAGCCAGGGTGCCAGCAGGCGCGTGGACAGCGGGATGAACAGGTAGACCATCAGTGGGGTGAGCACCGCCGTGCTGATCATGATGCGCGGCAACAGGTCCAGATGATTGAGCAGCGGGCCCAGTAGAAAATTGAAGATCAGCGACACGGGAAAAAACGCCAGCCAGATCGCGACAGCCTGTTTCCAGCGTGGCGGGCGCTGGTCGATCGCGCCGAACCAGCCGTCGATGCCGCTGACCCGATGCTCCGAGGGTTGTGCGAAAAGACCGCTGCCGCGCACCAGCCAAGAGCGTCGAGAGGCGGAATGCTCCCAGGCGTGCATGGTGTGCTCATCGGTAAAGCGAAAAATGATCTGAAATTCATCATCGCCGGGCGGGGGCGCCAGTACCCCTGAACCCAGATACCCCGGAAAGTCCGTGGCCAGCTGTTCGCCTTCGTGCAGCCAGGCCATCATTTCATGGTAGCGACCCTGCGCCACGCGGCGGGCAACCATCAAGGTGACGGGTGAGGTAGACATTGTATATCTCCGGTAGAGGCGTGAAATTCCCGGGTAGGGAGGTCACATGCCGCGATCCGGGATGGTGGGTCGCGACAGTTTCACGTGAACAGCAAGCAAGGATTATTCCTGAAACGCTGAGAGACCGGTAGAGCGTTGCCGGGCAGGCGGGTTACTTGTGCAAGGACGGATGTTTGCGACGATGCTCTTGCAGGATGTACTGGCGCAAGCGTTCGGCATCGTCCTTGCCATGTTTGCTGAAATGATAGGCGCCGACGTTTTGCCCGATCATGCGCTCCAGCTTGCCGCGCATCGGAATGGGCGCTTGCCCTGGCGGGTTGAACCAGGCGGAAAAGTTTCTCGGCAGCTTGCCTTCCTTGCGGTACTCGAGCAGCACACCCTTGAACGACAGCTCGTGAACCCAGAGTGCCGTCAGCGCGCCCTTTTCGGTTTCGAGAGGGATCGGCTCTTCCATCACGAGTCGCCATGGGCGGATCTTCGGACCTTCCTCGAAGATACTTGGTGCGCCGAGCTCCAGATGCAGTGCGTGGAATTCGTCCTCGACCAGGTGCAGAGGGAAATTCATCTGCTGATTCTCGAACTGCGCATGGATCGTGACCTGCTCATGAGCGGCCAGCTTCGTCAGCAGATCCTGGATCTGGATGCCGCCATTGACCAGCAGACTGCGCGTACTGTCACGTACGTTCAGCTGGGGGTTGCGCTGCATGCTCTGGATAAAATCCAGCTCAGCCTGGGTGAGAAGTGAATCAGGTTGCATGGGCGGAGGCTCGGTCTAACCGGTTATTGAGAACAAAGACCATTGATTCCGTAAAGTGTTCTGGCCATCCGTCATATTTTTTCATTCAAGTGTTTCAACTCTGCTGTGCTTCTTCGGGCAGATCCGAAGGCAGAATGGTCCGTAGAAAATTCAGACGGCATTCTAAGGCATAATGTTTCACTTTTTTAAGCTGCTGCAGGAATAACCATGAAAGTCGCCATCGTGTGTGGAACGGTCTACGGATCGGCCGAGGAAGTTGCCAGACACGCCGCCGCACTGTTGCGTGCCGCCGGCCATGAGACCCTCGTCAATCCGCGCCTCATGCTGCCGGAGCTGCTCGCCTTCGAGCCTCAGGCGCTGCTTGCCGTGACATCGACTACCGGGATGGGCGAATTGCCCGACAACCTCATGCCTCTTTATGCAGCGCTGCGCGACGGTCTGCCAGGCGAACTGCGTGGATTGCCTGGTGGGGTGATCGCACTGGGCGATGCCAGTTACGGCGACACCTTCTGCGCAGGCGGCGAGCAGATGCGCGAACTGTTCGCTGAGTTGGGCGTCAGCGAAGTGCAGGACATGTTGCGTCTGGACGGAAGCGAAAGCGTCACCCCGGAAACCGACGCAGAGCCGTGGCTGGAAGCGTTTATCAAGCACCTGGGCTGAAAACATCGCGCTCCTTTATGGGGAATGATTCAGCGCAGCAGGTGTTGATTGTGGCTGTGCAGGGCGTGGATGACACTCATCGCAACGTCTTCCTGAGGCATGGAGCCAGCGATGAGCGAGTCAGTGCGTTTTGACGATAAAGTCGTGATTGTGACCGGCGCAGGCGGCGGGCTGGGTCGGGCTCATGCGCTGCTGTTTGCGAAACACGGCGCGCGAGTGGTGGTCAACGACCTGGGTGGTTCGGCGCATGGCGAAGGGGCCAGTGCGTCTGCTGCCGATCGCGTCGTGGCCGAGATTCGCGCGGCAGGTGGCACTGCAATAGCCAATCATGATTCGGTCACCGAGGGCGGCCGCATTGTGCAGCATGCGCTGGATGCATTCGGGCGTATCGATGTGCTTGTCAACAACGCTGGCATCCTGCGTGACAAGACCTTCGCCAACATGGAGGACGCCGACTGGGACCTGGTCTATCGCGTCCATGTCGAGGGCGCTTACAAAGTCACCCATGCCGCCTGGCCTTATCTGCGCGAGCAGAATGACGGACGGGTGATCTTCACGTCATCGACATCCGGTATCTACGGCAACTTCGGGCAAGCCAATTATGCGACGGCCAAGCTGGGGCTTTACGGGCTGACCCGCACCCTCGCGCTGGAAGGCCGCAAGCACCGCATCCTCGTCAATGCCATAGCACCAACGGGCGGCACACGCATGACCGAGGGGCTGATCCCCGCCAATGTCTTCGAGCTGCTCAAGCCCGAACTGGTCAGCCCGCTGGTGGTGTACCTGTGCAGCGAACAATGCCAGAGCAGCGGCGAGCTGTTCGAAGTGGGCGGTGGCTGGATCGGCAAGGTCCGCTGGCAGCGCAGTCAGGGAGCCTGTTTCGATCCGCACACAGTCTTCAGCCCTGAAGACGTTGCGGCACAATGGCAGACGATTGGTGATTTTGCCAACGCTGCGCACCCTGCCGACACTGGCGAGGCGTTGCAGGAAATGATGGCCAACCTGCAGAAGTACGTTAAATAAACAGCCTCTGGCAGTTGCTGCAAGACCGCAGTTATCAGTTGAGCGTGCGCGCTTGTTCACGCTGACGGCTTGATTATGTGTGAGAAGTTTCACCGAGTTATGTAAGTGCTGTCTTTTCGCGCGGTAAGGTAGGTATGGATTTTTCCACGCCTATCAATCATGCCGTGCTGGCCCCGATATGAAGTCTGAACACATTCATATCCGGAGTGACACATGGCCAAATCAATATGGGGCGACTTTCCGCCGGTAAGCGTCGCGGCGCCTCCTGAACGAGTCAAGGTCAAGAAGGCTGCGGCACAGGTAACCCAGGTGCTTCAGGAGGTGGGCGAAAACTCGATTGCGCTCAATTCGCTGGCGATGGAAAAGCGCAAGATGAAACCGCTGTTCAAGGGCTTCAACCCCGAACAGATAACCCCCAAGGATCTCAACAGAGCGGGGATGATCCTGTACAAGTTCGGCATGATCGATAATCACACCGCCGAGTTGATGAGTCGCGCAGGCGATGAGTTCGACAAGCAAGGCAAGCTGGTCGACCCCAGCAAGGAAATCAACGCGCTGGAGTTTTTTGCCAATCGGATCATCGACATGAAAGAGAAAGCGCTGAGCGGTGATCCCTATGCCAACGCGCTATTGCCTGACTACATCAAGACCATCCATATCCTGCAGAATCTTCAGGTGTTTGCCGAGTCGGGTGACAGTTACGAGATGCGCAAGATCAAGGACATGGAAAACAAGGGGCTGATCAAAAGAACGCCGAATGCCAAGGGCTGAGGCACGTTGCACGGCGTAAACGCGCAGCGCGTTAAAACCTGTGGGCAATAAAAAAGGCCGCTGCACAGAGACCTGCACGGCGGCCAAACAAAACGCAGGATCAAGGGAGCTTGCAAATCCACGTCGATTTAACGCGCGCAGGTTAACCGCCATCACGCGCCTGAAAAATCCCCGCGCAGGATATGCAGCATTACCCGGCAAGTAACAATTCACAGCGAATGAGCAGGGTGCTCAATGAACGCGGTGGTTTGCCGGTAAGCGGCTCAGACGCTCGGCCAGCTGGAGTCTTTGCAGTGGGTCTTCACTGAGCAGCAGCGCGCCTTCCAGATCGAAGCGTTCGGCCTGCGGGCATTCGAGAAACTGGTACAGACTGGCGCGGGCCAGGTGATCGCTGCTGGTGGCCTGGCCCAGTTCGACGATGCGGTCGGCATCCTTGAGCGCCGCGAGAACATTATCGTTGATCTGATGCAGGTGCCGCAGGTTGCGTGACAACCGTTGCAGCATGCTGGTCGATGTGGCGCGTGTCATATGCTCGGCGCGCAGCTTCATGGTCGGGCCGAACTGCCTGATCAACAGCTCGCGGCAGTCGGCGGGATAGAGCCTGCGCCCGCTGCAGGGGTCGAGCAGGTGATCGGCACCCGGCACGCGCAGCAGGAAGTGACCCGGGAAGTTAACGCCTTCCATGGCGATGTCCAGGCGCCGTGCGATCTCCAGCGCGATCATTGCCAGCCCCAGCGGCTGGCCTCGACGCTGCTCCACGATCCTGTGCAAAAGGGCCGAATCGGGTTTGGGAGGGTTCCAGTCATCCTGCTGAAAACCCAGCGCGTTGAGCTGCCGCAACAGCGGTTGCGCGAGTTCAGGCGCAGGCAGGACAGGCAGCGCCGCGCTTATCTGGCGTTGCAAGCGATCCATTTCGCTCATTACCTCATGCCACGCGAAGTGCGCGTCATGTTCGGTCGACACCCATAACGCAGCTTCAAACACCAAGGGCGGTGTCTGTTGCAGGCAGGCCAGGCAATGCTGACGTGGCGTCATGGACCACTCCGTGCGGCTCGAAATCCAGTGCGAAGACTCTTTGTAGCCCTGTGCGCGAATTTCGTCCAGCGCCACTTGTTTCTACTTGTTCAGGGCTTCTATCAGGTCGGGTGTCACATAGTGCGGACCGTCGAACAGATACAGCGGATAGCCATCGAAGGCGGCGATCTGCGGTTTCAGTTCGGCCGCCGTTGCCGGGCGGAAGCCGCCACCGACCTGCGGGCGAAAAGCTTCGACGATGATTCTCACGCGATTCTTGCCCAGCCGTTTGCGCAGCGCGTCGGCGTAGGTCCGGGCAACCGGAGCGGTGCGCGCATAGACCCCCACGCCATCCTGAAAGAACACGCCGATATCGTCCGGCAGCCAGGTTTTCAGCCAGTCCGCCGTGGCGGCGGGCCCGATATTGGCGCCATCGTAGACGCTGATCCACAGTGGTCTGGGCAGTTTCGCCAGCAGTGCCGGTAACTCCTTGGCACGACTCCAGCTGGGGTCGACCTCGGCGGGGAAGTACCAGCCGGTGACATTGAGCGGCGTTTTCACCTTGGCCAGTTGTGCCGAAAGCACCGCCAGTTGCTCGATATTGTCCCGTGAGCGGGTTTCGCTGAAGTACCCGGCCAGCCCAAGGATCACCTCCTGCGCCCACGGCTCCTTGCCGATGCGTGTCCAGTCCGGCAACACGGGCACGCTGATCATCGGCGTGCCCGGTATGAACGCCTGGTCATCGACCGCCGTCCACTGCACGAGCAATTGCCGTGCGCCGAGCCTGTCCCAGTTGCCGCTTATGCCAACCGTTGCGTTATCCGGTTGCCAGACGATGCCGAGCACGCCCGGGCCCTTGGGCTGGATCAGCACATACAGCTCGCTGGTGCCGAGGGCGATTGCCCCCACCAGCAGGGCGGCCAGCGAGGTCTTGATCAATGTCGCCTGTCGCAGCAGTGCGGCCAGAGCCTTCAAACATTACTCCCTGATGGGGGACGGGCGCGGGTCACCACGAGAACGTCATGCGTGCGAAGACGCCTTCTGCGCGGTCATCGCCAAACACTTTCTCGCGATACTGCACGGAGAAGTCGACATACGACTGCGGCGCCTTGTACTTATCCTCACGGAACCAGTAACGCACGCCCGTACCGACACCAAGCCCGCCAGCATTACCCGATGATGTGCTGCTACGGCCGAGGCTGTCGACCTCACTGCGCATCTTCGAATCGTAGTCCACTGCAGCGACCACATGGGGAAACACCACCAGCCGCGGGCTGATGCTGTCCAGACGGAAGCTGCGCCCGACCTGCCACTCACTGTTGAAGTAGTTGCGCTTGTCCTGCAAATAGCGCCCGCCTTCAGCGTACAGCTGCGAAGTCCACCAGCTCGGTACATCGACGCGCAGGTCGGTGCCGATGCTCGAGCCATAGCCCAGGCGCACCAGCCAGTCGCCATCGGCGTTGGAGTTGCCCAGCGGGAAGGTGCGTTCGAAGGCGCCGATCACGTTGACTGCGCTGAACGGCTTGACCCGGATACCGAGCGCGCCCTGCAAGGCGTCCGCGCCTGTGTCGGAGTCGCCTTCCTTGCTCCACAGCGTGTCGGTGACGCGTCCGTAAAGCTCGACGAAGCGCGCATTGCGGTAACCGAAGGGGCGCCAGAACACTTCGGTACTGTTCTGCACGCTGTCATTGCTGCCGCCGGGCGCGCCGCTCAGGCCGCTGCTGGTGCTGGCACCCCGATAAGTCGTGGTGTTGGTCAGGCCCCATTCACGGGACAGATCAGAAACGGCACGTCGCGTATCGAACACCTGTTGCGCGGGCATCTGCAGATCGCCGGTCTGCTGATAATCGAGCACGCGCTTGAAGTAGGCGATGGCCTGCGCATCATTCGACGTGCGCATCGCGCTGTAGGCGGCATCCTGCACTTCGCGTGGCTTGAGGCCGGACTGACGGTCGACACGCTTGAAGGTATCCAGCGCGCCTTGATCATCGCCTGCCTGGCTGAGGAAATAGGCAATCTGCACTTCATCGCCGGGTTGCAGTTGGCCCGCATCGCGAGCTTGCTGCAGACGTTGCAGCGCCTCACTCGGCTGGCCCATGGCGGCATACAACGAGGCCTGTTCACGCAGTGGCAGGTTGCCGACCGCCATGGCCTGGGCGAAGTCCTGACGTGCACCGTCCTGATCGCCCAGGCGCTGACGTATTTGCCCGCGCTGGACGAGCAGGGTAGCGTCGTTGCCATTCAGCGCCAGCGCTTCGGTGGCCGCAGAGCGCGCTTCGGCATACTGCCCTTGGGCAATCAGGGCGCTGACCAGCAGCTTTCTGTAGGCCATCTGTTTCGGAAAACTGCGAACGGCCTCGCGCGCCTCGCTGACTGCGGTGTCGTTATCGCCGCGTGCCAGAGCCTTATAGCCGGTGGCTGCCTTGTCGACTGCTACCTGCTCCTGAATCGCCTGCCGACGACGCGTCAGGACCTGTTGCGGCCCCAATGCCTGCTCGGCATCGTTGATGGCTGCCTGTGCTTCGTCCAGACGCTGCTGACGTTGCAGCGCCTCGATCAGCATCATGCGGTAATCGAGGTTCTTTGGTGCCTGGGCAATGGCCTTGCGCGCATGACTGGCCGAGCCGTCATAGTCGTGCCTGGCATAGGCACGCAGCGCCTGATTGCCTTCCAGATAGCCAGGCTTGGGGCGTGTCTTGTAAGCGCGTTGCGGGTGATCGCGGCGGTACTTGTCGCGTTCGGCCAACGTAATGAGGTCACGCAACTGCTGAGCGTCACCGCGCTGACGCAACGCTTCGTTCGCCTTGGCGATGGCCAGGTCGTAATCCTTGCGGTTGTAGGCCATGTAGGCTTCGTTGGCGATGGCATAGGCGGGTCCGGTCAACGGCAGGGGCAGTGTCTCCGCCTGGCTGAGCGGTGCGACAAGACCCAGGCCGCTCACCAGCAGCGACAGGATGAAGGGGCGCTTCATAGTGGCTGCTCCGTTTGATCGTCAGATCGGTAATGGTTGTGCTGACGTGCCACAGCCTGTTCGATGGTTTCTCTGGGCAGCACGCCGATGTCGACCAGGTAGTCGCCGATGCGGCCATGCACATGCGGGCGGTAGCCGAGCATGGCTTTCTGGAACACGTCGCGGTCCAGCAGGCCTTGCTCGATGAGCAGATCGCCCAGCAGTGGTGCTCTGGCTGGAAGCGGCTGACCCTCGACCACCTGAAGCTGACGCAACTGCGCGACGATGTCGCTTTCACGGGCAATCAACTGCACCGGCTCGGCACCCAGCTGTTCGGTAATCTGCTGCAGACCATCAGGCGGCAGCGGGCTGGCCACTGCAATTTCCTGGCGCCCCAGCGCATTCATTTGCAACGGCACGACACGCCAGCGCAGGCAGAACTCATCGGCCAGCACACTGCTGTCGGCACGCTTGCTGGCGATGTCGAACACTCGCGGCAGATCGTTCTGAAAAGCGATGGCCTCGGCAAGGGTTTCATCGTCGAGCCAGCCATGACTCAACAGAATCCTGCCCAGGGGCACCTGACGGGTTTGCTGTTCAGCCAGTGCGGTCTGCAGTTTTTCGTCGTTGATGGCTTGCCAGGACAACAGCACGCTGCCCAGGCGGCGGGGTGCGACGGCAATCAGATCGGAAGACGGAAAGTCGTGCATGGTCTTGTCCCAGACCAGCTTGCGGTTGAGCACCTTGCCCACCAGAAACATCCGCCAGGCCCGCGCCGCAGCCATGAAGTTGACGAAGTTGCCGACCACCATGCGCGGTATCGACAGCAAACCGTGCTGCCAGCCGTAAAGCACAGTGGTGAAGTAGCAGCGATGCAGGATCCGCCACAGCAATGCGATGCCGTTGGCCACCAGCAGATACTGAATCAGCCCGGTGGTTTCAAAAGGTGTCGGAAAGCTGGTGTTCCAGACTCCGCTGGAGCGCAGCACAATCAGCGCCAGCAACTGAATGAGAATGGCATAAGCAAGGATACTGACGAATGACGTGACCACACCCTTGCGGTCCCGAAACAGCAGGTATCGGTTGGCCAGCGAGCCGGTCCAGCCCATTTGCTCCCAGCCTTGCAAGCCGATACCCAGCGTCCAGCGCGCTTTCTGGCGAAAGGCGGTGCGGAAGGTGTCCGGGAAGAATTCGCGCACGCACAGCGGCATTTCCAGCGTCGACTCATAAGGCTTGCGGAACCACGATTTGCGCAGCACCCGAAATTGCACCGGGAAGCGTACGAAGATCGCCTGCATACCGTACTTCGCCAATCGCGCGCCGACGTCGTAGTCCTCGGTCAGGCTTTCGGTATTGAACGGCTGGTTCTGGTTTTCATCCGCCAGCACCATCAGCGCACGTCGCGAGAAACAAGTGCCGACGCCAGCCGAAGGGACGGTGTCAGTCATGCTTTCGCGTACCACCAGGTCCTTGCCGTGCCATTCGGCGAACTCGTCCATGTAGGTGCCGGCCACCCATTCGTACCAGTTGCGTTCCAGCGACACGACCGGCAACTGGATCATGTCCTTGCGTGGCAGCAGGTAATTGAACAGGCGCAGTTCAAGCGGGTGCAGCACGTCTTCGCTGTCGTGCAGGATGGTCCCGGCGAACTGTACGGAATGAGTCTTCTCGTACAGAAAAATCGCCTGGATCACCCAGTTCAGGCAGTCGGCCTTACAGGTGGGGCCGGCGTGCGGCACCTCCACTCGGTGCAACTGCTTGTAGCGGCGACGCATGCGCTCGACTTCATCGATGGTGCGTTGGTCGTTGATGTAAGTGCCGACGAACACCACGTAGTTCTGATAGTCGAGCGTCGACACCATGTTTTCGATCATCGGCGCGATGACGTCGTATTCCAGCCAGGCCGGAACCATGATCGCCAGCGGCTGCTCGTCGCGGGCAATCAACTGCTCGGCAGTCAGCGGCCGGTAGCGGCGTTCGGCGGTGAACTTGCGGTACAGCCGCCGCGACCAGTACCAGATATCGATGAACAGGTCATCGATACTCGATACCAGAATGATCAGCCCGACAACGATCGTCGCGACTTCCAGCACGCTGTAGTAATGGGCCAGCCAGTAAGGCCAATAGAGCGACGTCATTGCGGCGGCCTGTTACGAGCGATTGCGACGGGCGCTACGGCCAGCCAGCAACAGAATGAGAAAAAGTACGATGCCGGCCGGGATCAGCCACAGCAGCGAAGGTTTACGCCAGGCGTCGATGCCGGTGCTTTCCTCCTCCTCGATCATCTGGCTACCGGTCGGGTCCTTGGCGTCGAAGGTGGCGATCGGGCCGCTGTCAGCCAGCACCGCGGCGTTGCCACGTTCCAGCAGTACCGGACGTTCGAAAACCGGGGTCTGACCGCCCAGGGTGCGATAGATCATGCCGTGCTGGCCGCCGGCTTCGATCACTTGCAGCGAAGCCAGGTGATTGAGCGACTTGAGGTCGAGCAGCGTCTGCTCTTTGTGGTTGATCAGCAGATGCCCGTCGTTGCTGGCCTTGACCGACTCCGCGCCGTCCTTGATGGGCAGTTCGAAGGCCAGGAAAGACTTGGCCGGGGCTACGGCTACGCTGGCGTCATCGCTGACGCTGAGCTGTGCGCGCAACGGCGAGACGCCGGAGGCGCTGGCAATACGGATGACTTGCGGCAGGCTGCTGGCCGGGTGCTCAAGGTAGCCCTTGGGTACCATGATCTGCGTGTCGGTGGCGAAGCGTGCCGCCATGCCCGAGAAGTTTTCGTCAGGCGTGACCTTGTCCAGCACGATGTGGCTGGTCGGCAATACCGAGATCGGGAACGCCTGCGGCGTTTCCAGGCACTGGTTGCTGACCGGCTGACGCTGGAAGGACACGCGCAGGACGTTCTGCGCCGCCAGTGCGTACTGCGGAATGCGCGCTTCGATGCGTTCTTTCTTGCCATCGGCCGTCAGTTGCATCGCGCCGATCAGGTAATCGTTGAGGAACAGCGTGGCAACCGGCGGGGTACCCGATGCGCCGGGGGCGGCAGCGATATCGATCATCGCAGTTACCGGCACACGACCGTCATAGGCAACGCTGCCCAGCGGGAACGAGGCGCTCCAGTCGGTTTTTGCCAGCACATCCACCGTGCCGGGCTTGCCGCCCAGACGGGTCAGCGCGACGCGACCGTCTTCGCTCAGAGGCATGGCGGCTTCTTCACCGATGGTCAGCTGGCGATTGCGCGCCAGTTTGTTCCACGCCGAGCTGAACAGGCCAATGGCCTTGTTGGCCGACTCCGGCTTGATCATCAGCAGTGCACGATTGCCCAGCAGGGCCAGACTCACGTCATCCCCGGTGCTGTTGGCGAGCGGCTTCTTGATGTGGCGCTCGCGCCATTGGCCCAGTGCGCTGGCCGCCGAAGCGTCCAGGCCCTGCACCTGCGCCTGGAGAGCGTCCATGGCGTCGTCGATTGCCTTGAGCAGCTGTGGATCGCTGATCGCCAGGTCGGCCTGCAAGGCAGGTGTCTGGCCGAGCATCAGCAATGCACCGATTTCCGCCGGGTCGCGCAGGGTGTACTGGCCCTTGCCTTCGAGCCCTGCAAACGCCGGAATCTGCTTGAGTTCCGCCGGAATGGTCAGGCCGCTCCGGTCCACGCTGTCCTGCACCGCAGGAAACGGCAGGATGCGTGCCTGCTTGCCGATGCGCTCCAGCGCTACGCCCAGACGCCAGGCGGCATCGTAGCTGGCGTTCGACAATGTGCCGGGTGCGACCAGCAGGCCGGGTTTGCCGGGCAGTGCGTTCCATACCGCGCCGACGTCCTGCAACTGGCTGGCGTCATAGCTGTAGGTCAGGCGCGTGTGCGGATCGATGCGCAACACGTTGCCGATCGCGCGTTCGTCTTCGCAGAGCACTTTCGAGATCACCGACGACCAGGCAATCCCCAGCCGCACCGAGCCGTTTTCCCGCGCCGCCTTGTCGACGCCCAGCGTCGCACTGGCGTTGCCCTGTTCTTCATTGAGGCCCAGCGCACGTACCGGATAACCGTCCAGCGACAGCAGCAGCGTGTTGCGGCCTGCCTCGCCGTTCAGGTAGCTGGCATCGAAATTCAGCGTGGCCTCGGTCAACGGCACATTGGCTGGCACCGGCAGGTACAGCTCGCGGCGGGCATCGGTGGCATTGAGGATGATCGGGCGATCGATACCCAGCTCCCTCAGCTCGACCACGCGCTCCTGGCGATTGTCGGCAGTGATTCGGTTGATCGCCTGGGTCAGCGGGCTGTCGGCAGCCAGGGCGAATGCAGGCATCAGAGCCAGCAGGCTCATCCCGCAGGCAAGTACGCCAAACGCGCCCATGTTTACGGCAACGGAAGATTTCATCGTGCAGATCTCGGTAAAGGCTCAAGGCCATTGGGTCTTGATACAGG
This sequence comes from Pseudomonas sp. B20, assembly GCF_020515755.1. Classification (NCBI taxonomy): domain Bacteria; kingdom Pseudomonadati; phylum Pseudomonadota; class Gammaproteobacteria; order Pseudomonadales; family Pseudomonadaceae; genus Pseudomonas; species Pseudomonas sp. B20. The sequence continues at coordinate 79,503 of NZ_JAHPJG010000007.1, read as the reverse complement.
CTGCCGGTCTGCTACAACGTTTTTCGGGCACTCGGTCTGAACCGGGTGCCCGTATTGTTTGCGGACTGCTTCCTGCGGATTTTTTAGGGTGTGTCTGCGCTATCTGCGCGACCGTTGTGCTAGCTGGCCATCGAGCGCAACTCTGCATGTTCGTGCTGCGGCTTGATTCGTGTATCCAGGTGCCTGTCCATCGAGTCCTGGCGCTGACGCGGCAGCTCGGCGACAAACTCATCCACCGGGCGACCCATCAGGGCATCGACGATCCGTGAACTGGCTTTGCCGTCGCCATAAGGGTTGGCCGAGCGGGAGGCGTTCTGCCACAGGGCATCATCATCAAACAGGGCGTTCACGCCACGAATGATGGCGTCCGTCTCGGTACCCACCAGGCGCACGGTGCCTGCCGCGACCGCTTCCGGGCGCTCGGTGACATCGCGCATGACCAATACCGGTTTGCCCAGCGACGGCGCTTCTTCCTGCACGCCACCGGAGTCGGTGAGGATGACGTGAGCGCGTTGCATCAGGCGCACGAACGACAGGTAGTCCAGCGGTTTGATCAGGTGCACGTTGGGCAGGTCGCCCAGGTGCTCGGTCACCGGCCCCAGTACGTTGGGGTTCAGGTGCACCGGGTAGACGATCTGTATGTCGTCGCGTCTGGCAAGCTCGCCCAGCGCCTTGCAGATATTGAGGAAGCCGTCGCCGAAGTTCTCGCGACGATGACCGGTCACCACCAGCACCCTGCGTTCGGGCACCAGGAACGAAAACTGGCGATCAAGGGCATGGCGCAGCTGACGGTTGCTGTCGATTCGTTGCGCGGTCAGGTGCAGGGCGTCGATCACGGTATTGCCGGTCACGAACGAAATGCCCTGCAAACGCTCGCCCAGCACGTTGCGGCGCGACTCGGCGGTGGGAGCGAACAGGTGATCGGAAATCAGATCGATGCAGCGACGGTTCATCTCCTCAGGCCATGGCTGACGGATGTCACCGGTGCGCAGACCTGCTTCGACGTGGCCGATGGGGATGCGGCGATGAAAGGCCGACATGGCCGCCACCATGGCTGATGTGGTGTCGCCGTGAACCAGCACCTTGTCCGGTTTCATCTCGTCCAGAATCGGGTCGATCGCCGCGTAAAGCGCAGCGGTCAGCGAGTTCAGCGTCTGATCCGGGCGCATGACATCAAGGCTGTAGTCGGCTTTGAGCTCGAACATGTCCAGCACCTGTTGCAGCATGCTTTGATGCTGCCCGGTAATGCAGATTCTTGAGTCGATACCTGGCTCGGCAGCCAGTGCTCTGACCAGGGGAGCCATTTTGATGGCCTCCGGACGAGTACCGAAAATGGAAAGGACCTTCATTCTGGGGTGCAGACCAGCCATTATTTCCTCCCGCGCCCTTAGCGCGTCGCACAGCAGCAAAAACCAGACTGAGAACAGCTTGGTCAGCTTGCGAGTTGATGAGTTTCTCGGGCGGAAAGATCGGAGTTTGTGGCTCGATGTTCACTTCAGTGTGAATGTAGCAATATGCCTTGTTACCCGGATTTGTCAGAATTATTAACAGAACAGGATAATAAAGCAAAACGTTTTATTAAGTATTTTTCAAAGTAACAATGAGTAGGAACTTTAGAATTTCACCACGGTCAGTACAGGGTTAAATTTTTTGAGAGCTGCCGTTTGGGTCAATGAAAACGGGGTTTTCAAGGGCTTCTGGAACGCTTTTTCAGCTGTTTTGAATGCCGGCTTGCCACGCGTAGTTATGAGTGATGGCAAAAAGTTCCAACAAAACTAGCAGGGCTGAGGTGTGCGTCACTACAGCAGAATCCTGACGCCTGTTTAATGACAGGAAGAGAGAAGGGGTTCACAAAAATGACGCTGATATAATGACGGTTGGGAACTTTGATAATGTATCGAGTTTGACACGCTGACGGGGAGACGGGATGTTAGGAACGGGCTTAGATGCTGTTCAAGTTGTGCGGCATATACAGTATTGAGTTGTAGCAGCAATACGGGTGATTGCCCAGCCATTAAATGAGAATGATTGGCGACCCCCTCGCAATGAGGGGAGTCGCAGCCCACAACGGAATCAGTCTTTCGCCTCGGCCGGTTCCGACAGCTCGCTGAGCGCGGTCGCGTTGTTCTTGAACGCCGCTGCGAACACGGCGCGATTCTTCGCCATGTAAATGCTCGCGTCCTCTGCATGCTTCTCCGAGATCCCCGGCACGTTCTTGATCAGGACGTCGGTGAGAAGCTCGGCCAGCTCGAGCATTTGGTCGTGCGCATCGGCGAGTTTACGGTCCACGAAAGTAGTCTCCAGATCGCGGGTACTGCGGTAAAGGGTTTCAACAGCCATTTTGGCCTCGTCGTCTTATCCAGTGTTGAAAGGGCTAGACCCGGGCGTTCAGCGCTTTGTGCTCTGACCAGCGGGTATGCAAAGCATCGATCGTGCATGACCAGCGCGCCGGTCAGGTGTAGCGGGCTCTGCGTGAAGACCTTTAGGGAGGCTGGCCTGCGACGCAACAGCGAAAGCGATTTCTCGATTACTGTGTTTTTATACAGTAAAAGCCATGTGCCAATCAAGCACTGCCTGAATAGTGGCGTTTACGCATCTTTTTTGCGCTGCAAATGTGCCTTGCGACAACCCGCCGCGCTCTCAACCATAGCCTATGGCCCTGTTCCTGCTTTAAAAAGCAGGCCACAAGGGTGTCACGAGTACCCGGCATCATCCGGTCGGCATAAACGAAGGTTCAGAGGTAAGCGTCATGGGGAACAAATGGGCAGTAAAGATAAGACACCGCGTGCATGCGCAGGCCGAGTCACTGGGCAACCTGTGTGTGGAGAGCTTCCACTTTCTGGCGCTGTTCGCGATCGGCGCGATCACTGCCTGGGCGTCAGTGGTTGCATTTCTGGGGATGGTCGAGAAAGGCAACGTCACGGTCGATGACATCCTGCTGCTGTTCATCTATCTCGAGCTGGGGGCGATGACCGGGATTTATTTCAAGACCAACCACATGCCCGTGCGCTTCCTGATCTATGTCGCGATCACTGCACTGACCCGCCTGCTGATTTCCGACGTGTCCCATCACAACCCGCCGGATATTGGCATCATCTACCTGTGTGGCGGCATTCTGTTGCTGGCGTTTGCGATTCTGGTGGTGCGCTATGCGTCGTACAAATACCCGTCGGCGAAGATTCCCGATTCGTCCAGCACTGTCAAAGGCGCGGTGACGGAAGAAAAGGGCGAAATCTGATCGAGGCAGCGGCGGCATCTGTGCACGATGCCGCCAGCACGCTGCTTATCAAAGAAGGCAATCAGTTCAGCCAGACCCCGGCACGCCAGTGCCAGCCGTCACCAGCGCTTTCCCAGTGCGGATGCACATAGTGATAGCCGGGTCGTTCGGTTTCCCAGTGGCCATGCACCGGCACGAATCGCTGGCCGTTCCAGTGCCAGTAACCGCGTGCCCATATATAGCCGGGACGAGGGGCCGGTTCCACCTCGACGACGCGTTCCGGTGGCGGTTGCGGCGCGATCACTTCTTCGACGTATTCATGATGGACGTGCGGTCGTTCATGGACCACACGCTCCTCGACACAGCCTGACGCTATCGCAAGTGATGCGATCAATACCCCATAACGTAAATACATGTTGCCTCCTCGGAATCACCCGCAGGTGCAGTGGCGCTGAACTCAGTGCCCAGTCGCTCGAATGTTTCTGCGCAAGGATTGTTGTAGCAGGATGTATCTGTACTTTTGCTGAAGAGGAGGGAGGGGGAATGATAGCGAAAGGCCGGTTTTACTGGGGGGAAAGCCCGTTCAAGCAGGCTGGAGAGTATTGAAAGGCATCAACCTGTTCTTGCTCCATGCAGCGCCTAAAACGGCACTGCACAGAGGGGGAGGGCAGGCGTGAATCAAGCCCCGGCATTCACTGTTGCCAAGCTCTGCGGCCATAGACCATTGGCCGGAACAGGGGGCTTTTTCAGCGTCGCGCCGTCGGTCATCGCCGCAAGGATCTTGATCGCGCTTTCGCCACGTTCGATGGCGATGCCGAATTGCACGCTTTCTATCAGCTTGCGCAGGCGTTGTGGGTCATTGCGTTGGGCAGCGCTGATCAAACGCTTGGCAACGACTCCGCGTTCGTTGGACAAGGTCAGCATGATGCTGCCATCCAACCCTTGAATGCTCAGATTCACCCGATAGTCTGGGTGAAACGTGTCCGTGATCATCTGAAAAGGATTGTCCATATCATTCACCTGCTCAATGGTCTGCATAAGTTGACCGGGTAGTAGTCCTTTTGGTTCTCGACGACTGATCAGCGGTTGCGTTACTCCTGCGCTTGCTGCTGACGGTGTTGCTGTCGTCTTTCGCGTTGATGACAGGGTTTCGTTTAGAGAAGCTTTGACGCATTCACGACGTTCAGTTCGCGCCAGAAAGTGGCCGTCCTGATGGCCTGCCTCGTGGCGCGTACTACAGGGCTTTGCATGGTTCGGGCCATATTGCAGGGGCGATGCGCCAGAAGCCGCCGAGCGGGAGCACTGCGCAGTCGCTTCCTGGTTGGCTTTGCTGCAGGACGAGCCGGTCAGTAGGGTTGAAAAAAGTGCTCTCCAAACCGGGCGACGAACAGCTCCCGGACATCGCCTGCTCCTCTCGCGAATGCGTTTTGCCTATGACTTTTTCGAGTGATTGTCTGACACTCCGGCAACCGAATCTTGACGTCAGAGATTCGTAAAGACGGGGTCGAAACCGTAATCTCCCACTGTCCAGTTTCTGACGTTGAGCGTCGTGCTGCGGAGCTGTTGAACACCTGTTGGTATGAACGGCAGACCCGCACGCTGATGGAGGAGAAGCGGGATGATTTTTTGCTCGCCGAGGGCGGTCAGGTGCAGCGCTCGGGCTGCCCGACGCTGAATGTTAAATTCGATGGACGGCACCCGGCGATCAAAATGGCTGTGAGGTGAGCGATGGGTCAAGGTGGCCAAAGCTGTGCAGCGACCGTTTGTGGTGCGCTTGCCGGCCCGTGGCAAACAAAAAGGGCGAACCGTTGCCGGTTCGCCCTTTTCTTGCAAAACGTGTCAGTGAATCATCAGGTCAGACGAGCGGCTTCTTTCTCCTGCTCTTTTTCCAGAAATTCTTCTTCGAGCAGCGCGTCCGGGCTGACCGGATCTTCATCCTGTTCGGCGATGGTCGGTGCGGCGCCTCGTTTGCCGCGCAGTTTGCCAAACAGATGCTCGAGGGCATGATCGAGTTTTACAGCAGCGCCATCCACAGCCTGATCTACCGTATCGGCCTTGTGGGAAACAGAAATAGGTTGGTGTCCTTTGGGGCGAGCTTCCATCTGGCACTTGATGTCGTGCGGGCCAGGCTTTTCGCCGTTTTCGTCGCGGATGTGGACTTCCACGCGGGTCAGGTTTTCATCGTAGTGTTCGAGCGTGCTTTCAACGGTGGTACGAACCCACTCCTCCAGTCGGATACTGCTTTCGATGTGATTATCGCTATTGACCTGGATTTGCATAGTTAATCCTTATTAGGGCTTGCTCGTGCGAGGCTGGACTGCGTGATTCCTGTCGGAATCGTTTTCGTTTGCGCTCATTCACAGTGTTGGCGGCAATGGCCTGACAATTCAACCCCAATGTGTAAGAAATATTTCGCAGCAAAAAAGGGTTGCCTTGCCGCGAGGCTGTGAATCAGGAGCGGACGCAGAGCGTCCAGAACGGCATTCCCATGCGAAGCGTGAGGAACGAGAAGTGTCCGGGCGAACACTTCTCTCGCGCTCTGGCGTCCGAAACTAGAACGCGACCGACGTCTGTACGTACACCGTGCGCGGTTCGCCGACGTATTTGCCGCGGTTGTTGTCGTCGAACGAGCGGGTGTAGTACTGCCGGTTGAAAATGTTCTTCATCCCGACCGCGACGTTGAGGTCAGACAGTTGCGGGCCGAAGTCGTAGTTGGCGCGGGTGCTGAATAGCATGTACCCAGGGATCTTGCCTGTGCTGCCGTCGGCGCTTTCAGCGGAGGTATTGGCGTTGTCGGCAAACTGGTCGCTCTGGAACGAGCTGTCGAAATTGAGCTTCCATGGCCCTTCGGTGTAGCTGACGCCCATGGTGCCCTTGTGCTTTGACGAGAACGGCACGCGGTTGCCCTTGTTCGGGCCGTCTTCGCGGATCGTGGCGTCAACGAAGGCGTAGGTCGCGTAGACATCGTAGCCGGCCAGCGCCGGGCTCAGGCCCTCCAGCGCATAGTTGACGCTGGTCTCGATGCCCTGATGGCGCGTCTCGCCACGTGCGATCACCGTGTCGTTGGTCTGGTTGCTGTCGTACTGGTTGTCGAAATTGATCAGGAACGCGCCGATCTCGGCCCGCAGGTTGCCATTGTCGTAGCGTGTGCCCAGCTCCCAGGTGCGGGCTTTTTCCGGTTTGACTTCATCGCCCGTGACGCGGTTAGGCATCTGGCTGTACTGCACGCTGCCGAACGAGCCTTCGGTGTTGGCGTACAGGTTCCAGGTGTCGGTCAGGTGGTAAAGCACATTCAACGCGGGCAGTGCGGTGCTGTAGTCACCCTGGTATCGGGCGTTGGTCAGGTTGTTGTTCTGTGCGGTGTCGATCATCTCGTAGCGAATGCCCGGCGTGATGGTCCACTTGCCGATATCGATACGGTCGTCGATGTAGAACGCATGCGCTTCGGTCGCGCCGCGTGTGTCGCGGTCATTGCGACTGGCGGTGGTCGGCAGGTCGCCGGTGACCGGCTCGCGGTAGCGCAGTTCGTGACCGGCCTCGTTGACGTAGCGATAGCCGATGCCGACTTCATGCCAGGTTTCGCCCAGCGCAAAGCCTTGCGAGAAGCGTGTTTCCAGGCCACGCACCCAGTATTCGCGGGGCGACAGGGAGACGAAGCTGCCCTGATCCAGATAGCCGCTGCGCAGGGTCTTGGTGAAGAACGTGTTGGCGGTGAAGACGCGCGCGTCCTGTTCGTAGCGATAGCCGAAATTGAACATGGTGCGACGGCCCCAGAACTTGTCTTTCAGGCGTGTCGACTGGTACGGATCGGCATCGTAGTCCGCGACGCTGAGGCCACCGGGCATCTGCGCTTCGCCATCGTAGTACTGCGCCATGGCGTTGAGGCTGTTGGCGTCGTCGATCTGGTATTTACCCTTGAGGATAAGGTCATCGATTTCGGTATCGCTGTGCTCGCGCCAGTCGCCGCCGCGCACGCCGGAATACAGAATCGCGCCGCCCAGACCGTTGTCCGCAGTGCCGCCGGCCAGCAGGTTGCCGGTGGTCTTGAAGCCATCGTGGCTGGAAGACGGGCTGGTCTCGGTTTGTATGCCGCCCTTGAGAGTGGGGGCGTCGGGGATCGCGCGGGTCACGAAGTTGACGATGCCACCCACGTTCTGCGGACCGTAACGGACTGCGCCACCGCCACGCACTACATCGACTGCGTCCATGTTGCCCATGCTGATCGGCGCAAACGACAGTTGCGGCTGGCCATAGGGCGCGAACGGCACCGGGATGCCGTCCATCAGCACGGTAGAGCGCGACGCCAGGCGTGGATTGAGGCCGCGAATACCGAAATTCAGCGCCATGTCATGGCTGCCGGTGCCGTTGTTGTCCGGCGCATTCACGCCTGGAATGCGATTGAGCACTTCACGCGCCGACGTCGCGCCGACCCGCTCGAATTCCTCACGACGAATCACATCACGTGCGCCGGCATGTTCGAAAACGTTGGTTTGCTGTGCAGCGCCCAGCCAGTCACCGACCACCGTGGAAACCCCCAGCTCGATCGGCGCGCCAGCCGCATTGACCGGTTGCAAAGTGAAGCCGTTATTGCCATCGGTCGTGGCCTGCAGGCCGGTGCCTTCGAGCAAGGCGTTGAGTCCCTGCTCGGGCGTATACTGACCTTCCAGGCCACGGCTTTTCAGGCCGCTGGTAATCTGCGAACCATAGGAAATCAGCACGCCGGACTCACGACCGAACTGGTTCAACGCCGCTTCAAGCTCGCTCGGCGCAATGTGATACACCTTGGGGGCGACCTCGGCGGCTTGCGCCATAGACAGGCTGCCAACCGAAAGGCTCGCGCCGAAAATGACATGGCGCAATGTGCGCACCAGCGGTGAAAGTTGAGTAGGGCGGGCTGACATGCGGGAGTCCTTTGACCGGAAGGTTGAGAGAGGCTTTCCCTGTCTGTCACGCGAGGATCGAAAAACAGCTCACGCTTTTTGAAAAATTTTAGCCGGCCAGCGCAAATCCACCTGACATCCAAAAACCGCTGTGTGACGCAGGCCGTCACGAACGGCATTACCACGCTGAGTGGGAACGATAGTCAGCGTAGTGTCAGCCCTGCATTTCGGGCTCTCCAAGACGCGTATGTCCACATGAGCACTGAAAAGTGGGAACGAGCAATCACGATCAAACCCGCGCCTGCACGTTCACCCAATACCGCGTGAAGCGCTGCACGCGCACCGGTAGGGCGAGTTCGAGCATATCGAGGATGCGCTCGCTGTCGGCCAGCGGGTAGCTGCCGGAAATCAGCAGCCCTGCAACCCTCGCATCGCAATTCAGACGGCCGCGGCGGTAGCGACTCAACTCTGCGAGAAAATCCGCCAGCCTCATGCGCGACGCCACCAGCATCCCGTCCGCCCAGGCACCACTGCCTGCGTCCAACGGGCGAACCTTGTCCCAGGCATCACGGCTGAACGTCACCTGTTGGCTGGCCTGCAGCATCAAACCGGGGCCGCTCTTGCCGGCAGGGGCTACTTCGAGGGCTCCGGCGAACACGGCCAACTGCGTGCGCCCATTCAGTTGACGCAGGTTGAAACGACTGGCGCCGGTCGAGGCCCTGACCGTGCCTTCCGCGCTCAACAGGTTCAACGGGCGCGTTTCCGCCGAGGCCGTCATGAGGATTTCGCCCTGCAGCAGTTCGATCAGGCGCTGCTGTGCATCGAAACGCACATCCACCGCGCTGACCGTATTCAGTTGCACCTGGCTGCCATCGCTCAACGCCACCTTGCGCTGTTCGCCCACGCCACTGTCGTAGTCGGCCAGCAAAGGTTGCAGGGCGATCTGCTCGCGCAGGCTCCAGCCCGCTGCCGAGCCTGCGCCGAGCAGCAACAGCAGCTTCAACGCATGCCGACGGCTGGCGGACTTCGGCGCATTGAGTGCCGCATGCGCCAGCGGCGAGGACAGTCCGCTCAGGCGTTGATTGACCCGCTGCATGTGCGCCCATGCCCGTTGGTGCTCGGCGTTGCCATTGAGCCACAGCTGCCAGGCGTGCTGACGACGGGCATCCAGCGTGCCTTCCTGCATTTCCAGCAGCCAGCCAACGGCCTGCTGTGCTACGGCAGGCGAGATGTCGGATTTGTTCAGGGACTCGTTGTTCGGGTTCATAGGGCGAAATAGCAGCGCAGGGCGGCCTTGTGCAGATGGCGCTTGACCGTGGCGATGGAAATCCCCAGTTCGGCAGCTATCCGGCCATGGCTCAAACCGTCCACCTGCGACAGCAGAAACGCCCGCTTGACCAAGGGCGGCAGGCCGTCCAGCAGTTGATCGAGTTCGACCAGGGTTTCGAGAATGATCGCCCGCTCTTCTTCCGAAGGCGCCACGCGCTCCGGCAGTTCGGCCAGTGCCTGATAGTAGGCGTGCTCCAGGTCCTGACGCCGGTAGTGATTGCACAGCACGCGTTTGGCAATCGTCGTCAGAAAGGCACGCGGCTCGACGATTTGCGATGTATCGCGTGCGCCCAGCACCTTGATGAAGGTGTCCTGCGCCAGGTCCGCCGCGCTGTGCGGGCAGCCGAGTCTGCGTCGCAACCAGGTCGTCAGCCAGGCGTTGTGTGCCCTGTACAGGCCTTCGACAGTGTGATTGAGAGCGGAGTGGGCGACGGGCATCACGGGGGAACAATCCACGGGGACTCATTGGTGGTGTGGATTCTGGCAGACTCTTTTGCGTATGAGAATATTTATCATTAATATTGCGGTTCATTTATCCCGTTCAGGATCAATGGCGCATACCGCTGGCTTTCGTCGCGAACGGCTTCCCAGGTTTCCTGAACCAATGCAGACCCATTGATGGATGTCACCACCGCAAGCCGCCCGCTGCCGGCAAACGCACGGTAAAAGCCAGAACCCGGGGCGTAACGTGTGGCGAGAGCAACTGCGGCTGGGCAGCGGTGAGTCAGCTATTGGCCTAACGCCGTTCTGTACTCACCCGGTGTCGCCCCCACGGCCTGACGAAAACGGTTGCTGAAATGGCTGGCGCTGGCGAACCCGCATGCCAGCGCGATCTCGCCCAGCGGCTTGCCGGTGCCGCGCAGTAACTGGCGCGCCTGCTCGATACGCCGCGCCAACAGATACTGGTGCGGCGGCAAACCGAAGCTTTCGCGAAACATGCGTGCGAAGTGATATTCCGACAGCGCACACAGGCCGGCCAGTTGACCAAGGCTCAACGGGTCGGCGAGATGCATTTCGATGAAGTCCACCAGATGCCGGCGCAGGTGCGGCGCCAGACCGCCTTTCAAGCGCAGCCCTTCGCGCAGGCCTGCCTGATTGAGCAGCGCATGGCTGACCATCTCGTGCGCCAGGCTGCTGGTCAGCAGGCGCTCGCCCGGTTCTGCCCAGTTCAGGCGAATCAGCTGCCGGAAGCGTGCCGCCTGTGCGGGGTCTTCCAGAAAGGTGTTTTCCCGCAGCTGCATCTCGCGCGGCTCGCGATCCAGCAGGGTCACGCAGCCCAACGCAAACTGTTCCGGGCTGAAATACAGATGCGCCAGACGGATCTCGCCGTTCACTACCCAGGCGGACTCATGGCCGGCAGGCAAGATGCACAACTTGCCCGGCGCGCCTTTCTGGTCGGGTCTGCCGCGGCGAAAGGTCCCGGTGCCATCCTCGATATAGCACGACAAGGTATGGTGGGTCGGTGCGTGATACTCCTGCGAGTCATGCCGATTGTTCCACAACGCCGCCACCAGCCCGTCGCCCAGCGGCGCGCTTTGCTCCAGATTGGCATTGGGTGAACTGTTCAGGGCCTGAAAGACCTGGATGGATTCAATGGCGGGCATGACGATTCCTCTAGGATTTGTATCCTACTCGCTGGCGACGCCGCTGCCAGCAGCGCTTGAAGCAAATGCGCAAGATTGTGCAAGCGCTGGCAGGCCGGCACGCAGCAGACTGATGGCTCATCAAGGAGCCTGCACCATGAACCTCTCGCTTTATCTGCTGACCGTGCTGATCTGGGGCACCACCTGGATCGCCCTGAAACTTCAACTCGGCGATGTCGCGATTCCGGTATCGATCGTCTACCGCTTCGCCCTGGCGGCGTTGGTGCTGTTTGCATTCCTGCTGCTGAGCAAGCGTCTGCAGCCGGTCAATCGTCGCGGCCAGTTGATTTGCCTGGCGCAGGGCGTGTGCCTGTTCTGTGTCAACTTCATGTGCTTCTACACGGCCAGCCAGTGGATACCCAGCGGCCTGATCGCGGTGGTGTTCTCGACCTCGACGCTGTGGAATGCGCTGAACGCACGGGTGTTCTTTCGCCAGAAAATCGCCCGCAATGTGCTGGCCGGTGGCGCCATGGGCCTGTTGGGGTTGGCCTGCCTGTTCTGGCCCGAACTGTCCGGGCACAGCGCCAGCCGCGAGACCCTGATCGGGCTGGGTTTGGCCCTGCTCGGCACACTGTGCTTCTCGGCCGGCAACATGCTGTCGAGCCTGCAACAAAAAGCCGGCCTGCGCCCGTTGACCACCAATGCCTGGGGCATGTTCTACGGGGCGACGATACTGGGCATGTATTGCCTGCTGAGCGGCACGCCGTTCAGCTTCGAATGGAACACGCGCTACGTAGGCTCACTGCTGTTTCTGGTGATCCCCGGCTCGGTGATTGCATTCACTGCCTACCTGACCCTGGTAGGACGCATGGGCCCGGAACGCGCGGCTTACTGCACCGTGCTGTTCCCGATTGTGGCGCTGAACATCTCGACGTGGGTCGAAGGCTACCAGTGGACGCTGGCGGCCCTGCTGGGGCTGGTGCTGGTGATGGTCGGCAACGTACTGGTGTTCAGGAGGATCAGGCCGGTTGCCGTCGTGGTCGGCGGCAAACTGGCCTGAGTCGGTGTCTATCCTGCACAGCGGCCCTGCACTGCGAGAGAGGCGCGGTCTCAGCCTTTCCACACCTGCGGGTTCACCAGGTCCTGCGGTCGTTGACCGAGCAGCGCGCTGCGCAGGTTGCCGTAGGCGCGGTCGGCCATGGCCTGGCGGGTTTCGGTGGTGGCTGAGCCGATGTGCGGCAGGGTCACCGCGTTCTTCAACTGGAACAGCGGCGATTCGCTCAGCGGCTCTTTTTCGTAGACGTCCAGACCGGCACCGCGAATGGTGCCGTTCTGCAGCGCTTCGATCAGCGCAGGTTCATCGACGATCGGGCCGCGGGCGATGTTGACCAGGATCGCGCCGGGCTTCATCAGGCTCAACTCGCGGCGGCCGATCAAGTGTTGGGTCTTTTCGCTCAGCGGTACGACCAGGCAGACGAAATCCGCTTCGGCCAGCAATTGATCGAGGCTGCGAAATTGTGCGCCCAGTTCCTGTTCGAGCTCGGTCTTGCGGCTGTTGCCGCTGTACAGAATCGGCATGTTGAAACCCAGACGACCACGGCGGGCAATCGCTGCGCCGATGTTGCCCATGCCGACAATACCCAGCGTCTTGCCATGCACATCGGTGCCGAAGTGCGGTGGTTCGATGCTGCGCGTCCACTGTCCGGCCTTGGTATAGGCGTCCAGTTCGGCCACTCGGCGCGCGCTGCTCATGATCAGCGAGAAGCCCAGATCGGCGGTGCTTTCGGTCAGTACATCCGGCGTGTTGGTCAGCAGAATGCCGCGCTCGCTCAGGTACTCGACGTCATAGTTGTCGTAGCCCACCGAGATGCTGGACACCACCTCCAGCTTCGTCGCGTTCTGCAGTTGCTCGCGACCCAGCTTGCGGCCTGCGCCGATCAGCCCGTGGGATTCAGGCAAGGCTTCTGCAAACTGCGCGTTGATATCACCCTGCTTGGGGTTGGGCACGATCACGTTGAAGTCTTGCGCCAGGCGCTCGGCCATTTCAGGAGAAACACGGCTGAAGGCGAGTACGGTTTTTTTCATTGGGCAGTCACTCTTGAGCGGTTGAATGAGTAGCACGCTAACATTCCTCCCCGCTCTTTGGCAGCCGCTTTTTGCAGTTGTACGATGTCAGAACGATGACTTGAGGGCCTGCACATGCAGATCCGCTTCATCGGCAGCGAGAATTTCCGGCAGGGAACCGCGCAGGTATTCAACCCAGGTTCTGATCTTCGCATCCAGATACTGGCGTGACGGGTAGATGGCGTACAGGTTCAGCTCTTGCGAGCGGTAATCGGACAGCACGCGCACCAGAGTGCCGTTGCGCAGCCCCTCGATCGCCGAGTAGATCGGCAGGATGCCAATCCCCATGCCGCTGGAAATCGCGGTCTTCATCGCATCCGCAGAGTTGACCAGCAGCGGCGAGCTGTTGATGGTGACCATCTCCTGGCCTTCAGGACCATCGAACAGCCACTTGTCCAGCGGGAACACCGGGCTCACCAGACGCAGGCACGCATGATTCAGCAGGTCGGCAGGCTTGTGGGCCATGCCGAAGGTTTTCACGTACTCGGGCGACGCGCACACGATGCTGTAGGTAATGCCCAGGCGCTGAGACACAAAGCCCGAGTCGGCCAGCTCGCTGGCGAGCACGATCGACACGTCATAGCCTTCTTCCAGCAAGTCCGGCACGCGGTGGGTCATGGTCAGGTCGAACGCGACGTCCGGGTGGTTGCGCCGGTAACGGGCAATCGCATCAATCACATAATGCTGGCCGACGCCGGGCATCGAATGCACCTTGAGCTGTCCGGCCGGGCGGGCATGAGCGTCGCTGGCTTCGGCCTCGGCTTCTTCTACCGAGGCGAGAATCTGTTCGCAGCGCAACAGATAACGCTTGCCTGCTTCAGTGAGGGCAATGCGTCGGGTGGTGCGATTGAGCAGGCGCGTTTGTAAATGTGCTTCAAGGTTGGAGACCGCACGCGAGACGTTGGCGGTGGTGGTATCCAGCACGGCGGCGGCAGCAGTGAAGCTGCCCGCTTGCGCCACGCAGCTGAAGGCACGCATGTTTTGCAGGGTGTCCATGGGTACTTCTCTGAGTAGATGGCAAATTGTGACATGAAGTAACGGATGCATGTATCCAGACCAAAGGATTATCGCCGTTTCAGTAACAAAGATTCACAAATCTCCCCGCTTATCGCCGCGTCGAGTGCCGCCTAGAATCGCCGCCATTCAAGGTGTGTCACCTTCGTTCGGGAACTTGCAGCTGTGCCGCGTCGCATCATCAGAGGGCTCTGGCCCGTCGGTCTTCTGGCTTTTACGCTGGTCCTCAGCGGCTGTATCGGAACGCATGGAATCACACCGCAGGGCAGTGTTCTGCACGCTGACAGCCTGGCCACCGATCAGGCGATTCAGAGCGCTACCCTCGACGCCCATTGGCCCGCAGCGCAATGGTGGCGTGCCTACGGCGACGCGCAACTGGACCGCTGGGTCGAGATGGCGACGCTGGGCAGCCCGAGTCTGGCACTTGCCGCAGCTCGTGTGCGTCAGGCAAAGGCGATGGCACAGGTGGCCGAGTCCGCCGAGTCTGTGCAAGTGCAAGGCGACGCCAGCCTGATGCGTCACGACTGGCCCGAGGATCAGTTTTATGGCCCCGGCGCGCTGGCCGATACTCGCACCTGGGACAACAATGCGTCGCTGGGCCTGAGCTACGCAGTGGACCTGTGGGGACGTGAACGCAACGCCAGCGAGCAGGCCGTTGATCTGGCGCACGTGAGTGCTGCCGAGCAGCGTCAGGCGCAGCTCGAATTGCAGGAAAACGTGGTCCGCGCCTACATCCGGCTGTCCCTCGACTACGCCCGACTGGATATCGCCGAGGCGGCCCTGGCCCAGCAGCAACAGATACTCGACCTGGCGCAGCGTCGCCTCAAGGGCGGGATCGGCACGCACTTCGACGTCAGTCAGGCCCAAACTCCGCTGCCTGAGGCGCATCGGCAGATCGACGCGCTGCAAGAGGCCATCGCGTTGAGTCGCAACCAACTGGCTGCGCTGGCAGGCAAGGGACCGGGGCAGGGCGCGGCGTTGCAGCGGCCTGCGCTGTCGTTGCACACCGCGCTGACATTGCCCTCGGCATTGCCCGCCGAACTGCTCGGTCAGCGACCTGACGTGGTGGCTGCGCGCTGGCAGGTGGCGGCGCAGGCACGCGGTATCGACGTTGCACATGCGGGCTTTTATCCCAATGTCGATCTGGTCGGCAGCCTGAGCTACATGGCCACGGGCGGTGGCATGCTCGAGTTTCTGACCGGCAGCAAGCTGGGTTACAAGGTCGGGCCGGCCATCAGCCTGCCGATCTTCGACGCTGGACGCTTGCGGGCCGAGCTGGGCCGGGCGTCGGCTGCTTATGATCAGGCCGTGGCGCATTACAACCAGACGCTGGTCATGGCGTTGAAAAATGTCTCCGACCAGTTGATTCGGCGCGCCTCGATGGACAAGCAGCAGGCACTCGCCGCCGAGTCGGTGGCGTCGGCGCAAAAGACCTACGACATTGCCCTGATCGCCTGGCAGCGCGGCCTGACCGATTACCTGAATGTGCTCAATGCGCGCACGCAGTTGTTTCGCCAGCAGCAGGTTCAGCAACAGGTCGAGGCCGCGCGGCTGGAAGCCTACGCCGGGCTGGTGGTGGCGCTGGGCGGTGCCGGTGGAGGGAATGGCAATCCCAATGGTCATTTCGCACACACCGTCGCCGAGTCTGAGGGCGGGCAATGATCGCCTCGCTACAGCGCATCACCGACCTGCCGTGGCGTCGCGAATGGCACAGCTGGGCGCGCAGTGACGGGGTTACCTGGGTTTACATCTTCAAGGTGCTGCTCGCCGCATTCCTCACCTACTGGCTGGCACTGCGCCTGGAACTGCCGCAGCCGCACACGGCGATGATCACGGTGTTCATCGTCATGCAGCCACAGAGTGGGCAGGTGTTCGCCAAGAGTTTTTATCGCCTGCTGGGGACGCTGGCCGGCTCGGCGATGATGGTGCTGTTGATGGCCCTGTTTGCGCAGAATCCGCTGCCGTTTCTCGGCAGTCTCGCGCTCTGGGTCGGTCTGTGCTCGGCCGGCGCGGCGCGCTATCGCAACTTTCGCGCGTACGGCTTTGTGCTGGCCGGGTATACCGCAGCCATGGTCGGGCTGCCTGCGCTGGCGCATCCGGAAGGTTCGTTCATGTCGGCGGTGTGGCGGGTAGTGGAAATTAGCCTGGGCATCCTGTGCTCCACGGCCATCAGCGCAGCGGTGCTGCCGCAGAGTTCCAGCGCTGCGATGCGCAACGCGCTGTATCTGCGCTTCGGCGGGTTCGCGCGCTTCGTGGTCAACGGCCTGCGCGGCGATATCTCACGCGCCGAATTTGAAACCGGCAACGTACGCTTTGTGGCCGAGGCCATCGGTCTTGAAGGGCTGCGCAGCGTCACGGTATTCGAAGACCCGCACATGCGTCGCCGCAACGGTCGACTCAACCGTTTGAACAGCGAATTCATGGCGGTCACCACGCGCTTCAATGCCCTGCACCAATTGCTCGAGCGTCTGCGCCTCGAACAGGCCGATCAGGTGTTGAAGCATATCGATCCCGGCCTTGAACACCTTGCAGAGCTACTCGACGGTTTCGCCGACCGCGCCTTGACCAACGATGACGCGGCGCTGCTGGTCACCCGTCTGGAGTCGTGCAGGGCGCACTTTCCCGAGCGGGTCAGAAGCCTGCGCGCCGAGCTGGAGCGCACCTTGCCCAGCGACGCCGAACGACTGGACTTTCACACCTCGTTCGAGCTGCTGTACCGCTTGCTCAGCGAGTTGCTCGACTACGCACGAACCCACGCATCACTGGCCGACCACAGCCATGAGCGTGAACAGTGGAAGGGCTCGTTCGTACCGCGTACCCACTGGATGACCGCGCTGGCAGCCGGCGCCCGGGCGACCTGCGTGGTCGGTCTGATGAGTGTGTATTGGGTGCTGACGGCGTGGCCCAGCGGCGCGAGCATGGTCCTGGCCTCGGCGGCCACCGTTGCGCTGTCGTCGACCACCCACAACCCCAGACGCATGTCGCTGCAAATGGCCGGCGGTACATTGCTCGGCGCGTTGTCGGGCTTTATCGAAACGTTTTTTCTGTTCCCGTACATCGACGGTTTTCCGCTGCTGTGCCTGCTGTTGGCACCGGTGTTTGTGCTCGGCGCGTACCTGGGTTCACGCCCTCAGTGGACAGGATACGGCCTGGGGCTGCTGATTTTTTTCAGCCTGGGCTCGGTGCCGGACAACCTGACGGTCTACGACCCCTACACCTTCATCAACGATTACATCGCGATGGTCGTCGGCATGCTGATCTGTGCCGCTGCCGGGGCAATCATCCTGCCGCCCAACAGCCGCTGGATGTGGCAACGCCTGGAACAGGCCTTGCGCAATCAGGTGGTGTTTGCGATCAGCGCGCCGCTCAAGCGTCTGGGCTCAAGTTTCGAAAGCCAGACCCGCGACCTGATGCATCAGGCGTATGGCCTGGCGATCGGCAAACCGCTGGTTCAGCGCGAGTTGTTGCGCTGGATGTTCGTGGTGCTGGAAATCGGCCACGCCATTATCGAGCTGCGCCATGAACAGGCGCTGCTGCCGATTCACCCTGCCTACGCCGAGTACCAGCCCTGGCGCATCGCGCTGCGAGTCATGGGGCGCGCCTTGGTGCGGCTGTTCATTCAGCCTGATGCGGTCAATCTGCAGCGCTGCCTGTCGGCAGTCGATCAGGCCATCAAGCGGGTGCAGGAGGCTGATGAACCCTTCGCCTCGCATTTCGATACGTCGGTGCTGCGCCGGGTAAAAAGCTACCTGCACTTTATCCGCACCTCGCTGCTGGACCCGCAATCGCCGCTGGCCGTTTACAGCGTTGCGCGAACCGTTTCAGGAGCCGCCCATGCCACGTGAAATAGCCTTCCACGGCCTGTACATGCCGACCCTCACGCTGATCTTTCTGCTGGCCGTGGTTCTGGCATGGGCGCTGGATCGACTGCTGGCCGGTTTTGACCTGTATCGATATTTCTGGCACCCGGCCTTGCTGCGTCTGAGCCTGTTTATCTGCATCTTCGGCGCGTTTGCGCTGGCCCTTTATCGTTGACGCCTGAGTCGGGAAAAATCTCTGGATGAAAAAGTTCTTCAGTCTGTCTGCCACGTTGCTGGTGCTGGCAATCGCACTCTGGATCGGTCGTACGTTGTGGGTCGACTACATGGATAGCCCATGGACCCGCGATGGCCGGGTGCGTGCCGATATCATCAACGTGGCCGCCGATGTGTCCGGCACCGTGGTCGACGTCCCGGTGCATGACAACCAGTGGGTAAAGCGTGGCGATCTGCTGATGCAGATCGACCCGGAGCATTACCGGATCGCCGTGAAGCAGGCGCAGGCGTTGCTGGCTTCACGCAAGGCGACCTGGGAAATGCGCAAACTGAATGCCAGGCGGCGTGCCGACATGGATGAACTGGTCATCTCGGCGGAAAATCGTGACGACGCGAGCAACGTAGCCACCTCGGCCCTGGCCGATTACCAGTTTGCCCAGGCGCAACTGGAGGCGGCCGAGCTCAACCTGTCCCGCACACGGGTACTGGCGGCGGTGGACGGTTACGTCACCAACCTCAATGTTCATCGCGGCGACTATGCACGCATCGGTGAGGCGAAGATGGCCGTGGTCGACATGAACTCGTTCTGGGTCTACGGGTTCTTCGAGGAAACCAAGCTGCCGCACCTGAAAGTGGGTGATCCTGCTGACCTGCAACTGATGAGCGGCGAGGTGCTCAAGGGCCATGTCGAAAGCATCGCACGCGGCATCTACGACCGTGACAACCCGCAAAGCCGCGAACTGATCGCCGACGTGAACCCGACCTTCAACTGGGTGCGTCTGGCCCAGCGCGTGCCGGTGCGTATTCATCTGGATCAGGTACCGCAGGATGTATTGCTGGCGGCGGGGATGACTTGCACAGTGATCGTCAGGCCGGTGGACGGCTGATCAGAGTGGAGGACGCAGAGCGTCCAGAATGGCATGCCAACGCGGAGCATTGGCACGATAGTGACAAGGCTCGGCTACAGATCAGCGTTCAGCCCAAAGCGTTTTCTCAGGCCCATATCCAGCAGCCCTTTGGGCAGCAACCACGCCATCAGCGGCAGCAGCCGTGAGCCGTTGCCCAGGCGCAGCAGGCGTGGCGGATGGGTGTGTTGCGCGGCCTTGAGCAAGTCGCGAGCGAATTCGGTGACGGGGGTAGGGTTGTCCAGAGACGCCCTGGCGCGTGCACGAATGCCTTCGCGAATCGGCCACCAGGGCGATTGCTCGCTGATCAACTGCTCGGCCTCGTGGCTGGCGTTCTGTGCGAAGCTCGACGCAATCGCGCCGGGCTGAACCTCCATCACCTGGACGCCGAACGGCGCCAGTTCCAGACGCAGCGCATCACTGAGCGCATGCACCGCCGCCTTCGACGCACAGTAAGCCCCCGCGAACGGCGTGACCAGCACACCGGATACGCTGCCGATGTTCACCACCAGCCCCTTGTTGCGGCGCAGTGCCGGAAACAGCGCCCGGGTCACCCCGATGACGGAAAACACGTTGGTTTCGAACTGCCGCTGCAAGGCCTGCACACCGCCGTCGAGCAGAGGCCCCATCGCGCCATAGCCAGCGTTATTGATCAACACATCCAGGCCGCTGTGCTCCAGACCGGCGGCCAGTTGCTCCAGCGCCAGGCTGTCGTTGACGTCCAGTTGTACAGCGATGAAACCCGCTGCACTGAGTGCCGCGACATCGTCGGCCTTGCGCGCAGTGGCCCAGACCTCATAGCCAGTGGCCTTGAACGCGTCGGCCAGAGCACGGCCGATTCCGCTGGAACAGCCTGTAATCAAAGCGATGGGCATGTGGGATCCTTGTGGTCAGTCCGAGAAACTGCCTTGTAGATGTTCTGCGCGAAATTCCAGGGTTTGCGGGCGGTATCCATTGCGCAGTGCCGGCACCGGCACGCAATCCTGCCACGTGCCTTTGGCCTGAAGTTCACCGGGGCCGCGATAGCGTGCGGACGCGTAGGTGTTGTCGATCAGATTCACCGAATCACCAGGCGCATAGGCCGCGATTCGCCAACGCAGTTCCTGCAGGGTGACCTGATTGGTGTTGGTGATGCTGACCTGCAACGGACGATCTGCCGGACAGCCTTGCGGGTTGTAACTCAGGCGGATATCCAGATGCTCAAGCTGGCGCGTTTCCCGACTGTCCTGCCAGATGACGATAGCCGCCACCGCCCCGAGCGCGACCGCCGCGGCCAGCGAGACGGGCAAGGCCTTCGCCGGATAACGGAGCAGAAGGATCAGCCAGGTGAGGATTAACAGGATGCCGATCAACATGCGGCGGGTCTCCAGCAAGATGCAATGTCAGAGATACTACAGACATTGGGCAGGCGTTGACCAATGGGCAAGGCGTCGGCGCGGAGAGCGCTGCAGTCTGCCCTTGTTGTGCCACTGGCATAAGTGTCAGTAGGCGCAACGGCGCCACTTATCTAGAGTGTGGGACAGCGCGGAATTTTCCAGCGTCGTCGGACTTGCTGCAGGTGCCAGTCATGGTTGAATGCTCGATTGCCCTTCATCAGCACACGCCGGCATTACAGTTGGTGGATCCACGCGGGTTGCCTGTGGGGTCAATTGCGCTATGCCGTACGAGTAGCGATATCGAGCCGCAAATCCGTACCAGCCATGCGTCCTTCGACATGGCGGGGCGACCTGTCAGCTGTTGGGACCCGCGCCTGTGGGCTGATCGGGCACCCGCCAATCTCAGCGTCATTCATTCGCTCAGCGGTCAGGTGCTGGCCAGTGACAGTGTGGACGCGGGCTGGCGGGTTTTGTTGGCGGGTGAGGCCGGGCAGGTGCTGGAGGCCTGGGACGCTCGGGGCGTTGTGCGACGTACGGGGTATGACGCGCTGCTAAGGCCCATCGAGGTTTTTGAAGATGAACACTGCGTTGAGCGCTTGCTTTACGGCGGCCCTGATTCGATCGCGTATAACCAGTGCGGTCAGTTGATTCGTCATGATGATCCGGCAGGCACGCTGCTTGACGATGAGTACGGTCTTTCGGGAAATGTGATCAGGCAAACGCGGCGCTTTCTGCACTCTGCCAATGAGCCTGACTGGCCCGAGTCGTTGACCGGGCGTGATGCCTTGCTGGAGCCCGGCGACGGCGCAACCACGTGCTGGCAATACAACCCGTTGAACGAGATCACCTGGCAACGCGATGCGCAGGGCAATGTTCAATGTCTGGGTTACACCGTTGCAGGGCAGTTGAAAGACAGTCGTTTACAGCTCAACGGTCAGGCCGAACAGGTTCTGGTCAGTGCCATTCAATACGACGCGCAGCAGCGGGTGGTGTCGGAAACGGCTGGCAATGGTGTGATCAGCACGGCGCGGTATGACACTGAAGACGGTCGCTTGCTGGCGTTGAATGCCACGCGTAGTAATGGGCAGTTGTTGCAGGATTTGCGTTACGACTATGACCCGGTCGGTAATGTAATCCGTGTCGATGATCGTGCTCTGCCAGCCATCTCCAAAGGTCAGCGCATCGACTCGGTTTCGACCTATCAATACGACACGCTTTATCAACTGATCGAAGCCTCGGGCAGGGAATGGGCAGTCGTTAATCACGGCCCGGTGCTGCCTGGTTTCCAGAGTCCTGCCGATCCTTCGACGCTGGCTGATTACACGCAGACGTATCGCTATGATGCCGGCGGCAACCTGCAGCAGCTTACCCATACAGGCACGCAGTCCCATTCGCGCACGCTGGTCACCGCACGTTGCAGCAACCGCAGTCTGCCGGTGATCAATGGCCACATACCTGACGAAGCAGAAATTGCTGCTGCCTTTGATGCCAACGGTAATCTGCTTGCGCTGCAAGCCGGGCAAAACCTGAGCTGGGACCGACGCAACCAGTTGCAGCACGTGCGCCCCGTCGTTCGCGAAAACGGTTCGGACGACAGCGAACGCTATATATACGACGCCAGTGGCCAGCGCCTGCGCAAGGTGCGTACCACGCAGGCCAAAACCATGACCCATACGGCCGATGTACGTTACCTGCCCGGTCTTGAAATCCGTACCGATACGGCCACTGGCGAAACCCTGCACGTTGTTGTGGCCCGGGCCGGGCGCAATAACGTGCGCGTGCTGCATTGGGCATCTGGAAAGCCCGACGCGCTTGAAAATGATCAGACTCGTTACACCCTGAACGACCACCTGGGGTCCGGCACGCTGGAACTGGATGGACAGGCGCAGCGTGTCAGTCAGGAAAGTTATTACCCGTTCGGAGGCACGTCATGGTGGGCGGGGCGCAATGCGATTGAGGCGAGTTACAAGACCGTGCGTTACTCAGGCAAGGAGCGGGATGCGACAGGGCTTTATTATTACGGGCTGCGGTATTACGCGCCGTGGTTACAGCGCTGGATCAATCCGGACCCGGCGGGCGTTGAAAGCGGTTTGAATTTTTTTAATTTCAGTGCCAACAGCCCGATTGTGTTTGTCGATATCGGCGGGTTGACACCATTCCCTTTTGAAAAAATAAATAATCCGAAGGTATTGGCAGCAATCCGCAGCGGCTCCTATTTAGAGGCTCAAACTTTAGCTCGTGAAGCGCGAGCTTTCAACGATGTAGCATCGATAAATGAGTGGTTGGTTTCATTGATGAGGGTTACAAAAATAAGTGATGCCAAAAGATTTGATAATAGGCTTAATAATACGCTATTGACAATGGATGTGCCGGATAGCAGTATTAAGTTAATTATTAAAAAAGTAAATTTTAGTACGGGCGCTCAGCGTGAGGAGTTGGCTTTTATAGTAAGTCATAAATTAAAGCTAAACCTTGTTCCTCCCACCATCGCCAAGGCAAAAATAGCGGTTCAACAAATGATCGTAGGTGGGAAAAAAAACACAACTTCGGGAGTTAAGTTTCCGGAAGATGCCAAATTTTTTTACTATCTGGTGAATCAAATAGATGATAACTCAGGTAATCAACTTTGGCGGCAGGACGGCAGTGTGTATCTGATAGATCACGAATCGACGTTCTCAACAATAAACAATCAGGCGTACACGCTTGAAAATATAGACCTTCTGAGCGTTTTTGATGTGGACCGATGGGCCGCATTTAACAGTATTGGAGGGGGGAGTGGCGGAAGATTATTGCTCAGTCGGGTTCGACATTGAAGGACGCGGAAATAGACGCTTTTTTACACCGTGTTGCACAAACAAAAATTTCTGTACAAAAACATATTGATCAAGGAACGGCTTCTTTTGGGAAAAAGCGAAGTCTGATGCAGCGGGTGCTTAATAAAAAGACCGCCTGATGGCGTTTCTACTAAGTTGTGAGGTTTGAGAGTGAAATAAATTAAAAACCCTCAACACCTCTCTGTGCATATCAAAATACACAAAGAGCCGCTGAGGGCTGTCTTACTTGCAGCTAAAAGCGTCTGTCAGCGAGCGATCGTCTGTGTTTTCACACCCGCTTCCAGCGCGTTCGAACGACCGTAGATGTCTTCGAAACGCTCGATGTCGTCTTCGCCCAGGTAGCTGCCCGATTGTACTTCGATGATTTCCAACGGGATCTTGCCCGGGTTGCGCAGGCGATGGACCGAGGCGATCGGGATGTAGGTGGACTGGTTTTCAGTGAGCAGGAACACGTTCTCGTCACAGGTGACCTGCGCAGTACCGGATACCACGATCCAGTGTTCGGCGCGGTGGTGGTGCATCTGCAGCGACAGGCAGGCGCCCGGCTTGACGGAGATACGCTTGACCTGGAAACGACCGCCCATGTCCACCGAATCGTAGGAGCCCCACGGACGGTACACTTCGAGGTGGTTCTGGGTCTCGGTGCGGCCCTGTTCGTTCAGGGTGGCGACCATCTGTTTGACGCCCTGGACCTTGTCCTTGTGGGCAATCATCATCGCGTCCTTGGTTTCGACGACCACGATGTTGTCCAGACCGATCACCGACACCAGTTTGCCGTTGCCGTGGATCATACAGTTGCGGCTGTCCTGGATAACGACATCGCCCTTGGTGACGTTGCCGTTGGCGTCCTTGGCGTTGACTTCCCACAGCGACGACCAGCAGCCGACATCGCTCCAGCCGGCCGACAGCGGTACAACGCAGGCGCGCTGGGTTTTTTCCATGACTGCGTAGTCGATGGAGTTGTCCGGGCAGCAGGCGAAGGTCGAGGAGTCGATTTCAAGAGCGTCGCCATCCTGTACGCTGCGCTCGAGGGTCAGCAGGCAGGTGTCGTAGATGTCCGGATCGTGCTTTTTCAGTTCTTCGAGGAAGCGGCTGGCGCGGAACAGGAACATGCCGCTGTTCCAGTAGTAACCACCGGCTTCGACGAATTCCTTGGCGCGTTTTTCGTCAGGTTTTTCGACGAACTGCGACACGCGGCTGACGCCTTCCGGCAGCAGGGCATCGGCGGTGGACTTGATGTAGCCGTAGCCGGTTTCCGGCTTGTTGGCCGGTACGCCGAACAGCACCATTTCGCCGCGTTCTGCGGCGACGGTTGCCAGTGCCAGTGCGCGTTGCAGGGCTTTCTGGTCTTCGATGACATGGTCCGCTGGCAGCACCAGCATCAGGCCGTCATTGCCTTCGTTGACCAGCTTCATGGCGGTCAGTGCAACGGCGGGTGCCGTGTTGCGGCCGAACGGTTCCATGAGGATCGCCTGGGTTTCCAGGTTCAGTGCCGCGAGTTGCTCGTTGACGATGAACCGGTGGTCTTTGTTGCAGACCACGATAGGCTCCTGCATGCCTTCGAACACCAGACGCTCCAGGGTTTGCTGGAACAGGGTGTGCTCGCCGGTCAATGCCAGGAACTGTTTAGGGAATTGTTTACGCGAAAGCGGCCAGAGTCGTGAACCACTACCGCCTGACAAGATAACTGGAATCATTTTGTTTCTCCAAAAGCATTCAATTAGGGCCGTACGAGGTGTCTGTCGTTTCTGTCTTGTTCTTGTTCCGCGCTGGCCGGTTCAGTGCTGACGCCCTGAACCGACCGGCATAATCCGTTTAGCGGGTAGCGACCGGTGGCTTGACCCACACTGGCGAGAGGCTGCTGCCACTGCCGGTGATGTAGAGCACAGCGGCTTCGCCACGCTCCAGTGCCACAGGTTTCACATCGGTGACTTTCTTGTCGCCGTCGTACAGCGCCAGGCTGACCTTGACCGGGTTGATTTCACGCTCGCCGGTGCCTTTGGCCGCTACAGCCTTGACCACGTCGGTCTTGCCATCAGCGGTTTTCAGGGTCAGGGACTTGTCGCTCAGGTTTTGCACACGAACCAGGGATTTCTGCTTGTTCTTGAACGGTGGCTCTTCGACCAGCTGTGGCTTGCCGCTGGCGTTGTTGACGATGGTGTAGTAGTGATCACCCGCCAGTTTCACCGGCAGGCTCTGGCTGCCCAGCTTGGCGGTGTAGTCGCCCTGCGGCATGAAGCTGAACGCAGTGCTGCCCAGTGGCGCCACTTCGTTGAGGTTGGTGTTGCCAACGGCTGCGCTGATTTCGGCGTTGCTGGCGTTGTAGACACGCACGAAGGTCGAGCCTTTCGGTGCGGTCGGGCCGTACAGGGCGGAGTCACCGGCGAAAGCCTGCAGGGACATCAGGCCCAGACCTGCGGCCATTGCGCAGGTTTTGAACAGGCGTTTTGCGGCCGAACGGTTGGCAGTAGTGTTGAAAGTCATGAGTCAGTCCTCTCAGTTTTGCGCCCGGTTGGGCGACTCGGATTGTTTGGCGTTGAGCGCCACGTTTTCTTGGGTGTCACGCGATTTCTTCAGCTCGGCGATCCACTTCGGATCGAACTCGCCAAGATCGTTGTGTGCCGGCAGGTAGCGCTCCGGGAATTCCCAGATCACCACTTGCGGCGGGGTGTTCTTGAAGGCATCAGTCTGCAGGTACTTGAGCATCGGCAGGATGGGGCCATGGCCGTCTTCGGCGTAGTTGACGACATCGCTGCGCAGCGCTTCTTTCAAGGCACCGACGAAGTTCCAGTTAGGGTTGGCGCTGTAGCTGGTGCCCACCAGACCCACCGGGATGTCGCTGTCTGCGAACAGTGCGTCACCGCCTGCCGCTTCGCCTGCTACCGGATCGGTGCTGCGTTTCTGCAACTCGTCCGGCTTGGGCAGCATGTTGCTGAACAGCGGATCAAGCGGCAGGAATGTAGTCAGGTCACCTTTGTAGGCTTCGGTTCCCTTGGCTTGTGTGACGAACTGCTCAGGTTCGCCTTCCAGTGGTGTTTTCTGGGCAATCGCGGCGCTCAGTTGCTGCGCGGCGACTTCGGCACCCATTGGCGTCCAGTGGGTGTCGGTGCGCAGGAAAACCTGGCCCTGTTGCTTGGCAGCTTGCAACGGCGCCAGCAGGTCCGGGGCAAAGATCCCGGCCTTGGCCACCTGAGCGTGGAACTGCTGATACAGGTCGGTGTGCAGGCTGGCAGGCTTGCTGTCACCGATGTGTTCCGGGTACAGACGGGTCTTCGCCGGAACGATCGCCAGGACCAGTTTGGTGCCCTGTTTTTCCAGCGCGTCACGCACACCCTGAATGATCGCCAGGTTGTCGGCTTCGTTCTGCTCGCCGTTGGCAACTGCGTCGAATTCTTCGTCGGTGTACAGCCACTGGTCCTTGCCGAGCACGACGCCCGGACGACCTTCGTTGAACAGTTTGAAATCCAGCGCCGCCCAGAGGTTGGTGCCCAGACGCTTGATCGGGAACTCATCGTCGTAATGAGTTTCCGCCGCCTTGGTCCACTTGCCGTTGAGCACAGTGGTTTCCGCCGACGTCGAGAAGGTGCTGAAACTGCGCAGCGACCAGATCCCGAGGACCAGCAGAATGCCCAGAAAGAGGGCGATGTAGAGGATTCGTAATGAACGCGTCATGTCAGTCTCCTCAGAACTGGAAGTAAAGGAACGGCGAGAAGCTTTGCGCCGAGAGTTTGAGAATCGAAGCCACGAACAGCAGCAGGATCAGTGCGCGCATGGCGTAACGTGGCCAGTCGGCTTCCCAATAGGCCGGTTGCACCTGAGCTTCGCTGCCTACGGTGTAGCCAGGCATGTGCAGGCTGCCGGGTGCGTCGCCAGGAACGGCCTTGATGGTGCCCGGTTGTGCGGTTGCAGGACCGTCGGCCTTGGTGCTCTTGCCGGTGTCTTTTTCGCGATTCTGGTAGAAGTCGCGCAGACCGAAGAACGCCAGCGTCAGATAAGCCACCACCAGCGTTGCCACTTGCAGACCGGTCAGGCTGGCGCGGTTGAGTTCCGAAAGCTGCCACTCGCCGAAGCTGAACATGGCGCCGTACATACGACCGGCGACATGCAGGTTTTCAGCGCGGAAGATCACCCAGCCGATGATCACCAGCAGGAAGGTCAGTGCCCAGCGGATCGGGTTGAAGCTGTAGGGTTTGGTGTTGATACCGACCGCTTTTTCGATCGCCAGCCACATGCCGTGCCAGGCACCCCAGATGATGTAAGTGACGTTGGCACCGTGCCACAGACCGCCGAGCAGCATGGTCAGGAACAGGTTGCGGTAGGTCGCGACCTTGCCGCCACGGTTGCCGCCCAGGGTGATGTAAAGATAGTCACGCAGCCAGGTGGACAGGCTGATGTGCCAGCGACGCCAGAACTCGGTAATCGACTGGCTGATATAGGGCTGTTTGAAGTTTTCCATGAAGCGGAAACCCATCATCAGACCCAGACCGATGGCCATGTCGCTGTAACCGGAGAAGTCGAAGTACAGCTGCGCGGTGTAGGCCAGCGCACCCAGCCAGGCGTCGCCGGTGGTCGGGTTCTGCAGAGCGAAGCAGTGGTCGGCGACCACGGCCAGGGTGTCGGCGATGAACACTTTCTTGATGAAGCCCTGCATGAAGCGCGTGGCACCTTCAGAGAACTTGTCCAGCGTGTGGGTACGGTTGTTGAACTGGTCGGCCAGATCACGGAAACGCAGCACGGGGCCGGCGATCAGGTGCGGGAAGATCGCGACGAATGCAGCGAAGTCGATCAGGTTGCGCGTGGCCGGGGTGTCGCCGCGATAAACGTCGATGATGTAGCTGATGGACTCGAAGACATAGAACGAGATACCGATCGGCAACAGCACGTGAGTCAGGATGAACGGTTCCAGACCCATCGAGGTCATGGCTGCGTTGATGCTGTCCACGCCGAAGTTGGCGTATTTGAAGTAGCCCAGAATGCACAGGTCTACAATCACGCCAAGCAGCAACCACTTCTGTGCCGGCTTGGTCCGCACACCTGCTGCGCCCACCTTGAGACCGATCCAGTAGTTCCAGACGGTCACGCCGATGAACAGCGCCAGAAAGTCCACTCGCCACCAGGCGTAGAAGATATAGCTGGCAATCAGCAGCAGCAGATTGCGATAGCGTTGCCCGCTCAGGTAGTACAGGCCGAGGAAGATCGGCATGAACAGGAACAGGAACACGTTGGATGAGAAAACCATCCTTATCTCTCCGTTTGTCCAACATTCAAGGGCTCAAAGCCCCCCCAAACCCCCCGTTGAAATTGGGGGGTAAAACACGTCGCGTTACGACTTGTCGGTGAAGCAGCTCAGGCGAGGTCCGGTCTTACGGATTTAGCGCCTGGGCGTGCTTCTTCGCGAGCAAGCTCGCTCCCACAAAGAACTCTGTGAATCACGAACCGTCGTTATCGCCCTTGTCGCCTTTCTCGTGCGAGGGGTCGTAGACCTTGGTCAGGTCACCGCCCAGGCGGAACGTCTTGAACGGCTGCTTTTCGTGTTTCTCTTCCAGCACATCCGGGCTGCAGGTGTAGAGCGAGCAGTACGGTTCGAGCCAGGCGAATTTCGGATCTTTCTTCAGGTCCGTCATGTCCTGTTTCTCGCCGTTGTGTTCAGCGAAAATCGAAGGGTCTTTGACGCCGGCCAGAACCCGGTCACCCAGACGCTTCAGGGCACCATTGTTTTCCGGACGCAGGTCCACGCCGTTGGCCTGGGCGAAGCTGGCAATCATCGCGAGCGGTGGCAATGCGTAGTTGTGATACGACAGTGCACGCTGACGACGCTTCATCTCGTTGGGCAGGAAACCGTCCTTGTCCACTTGATTGGCAGCGACCTTGTATTCCTTCACGGCCCAGTCGAACAGGTCCTGACGATTGGTGGCGACAGCGGTTGCCATCACTGACCAGGCAGCCCAGTACGAGTGGTTGTTGATTTTTTCCAGCGGCAGATTGCTCCAGTCGCTGACCACCTGATCGGCCAGTTTGCTGAACCAGGTCTCGATGATCTTGGCGTCCTGCTGACGGTTGGCCAGCGGGTGCGACTCGGAGAACTTCAGACGCAGGTAGGCGGAGGACATGCTGCCCAGTGCCCATTTGCGCATGGATTTACCGGTGTGGTTGAACTCGCGCGACTCCAGCGCATCGGCCTTGGCCCAGGTGGTCATCATGTTCAGCGCGCAATCGAGTTGTTCCGGACGACCGTCGCGCATGTACTGCATCACGACTTTGCTGACGCCACGCTCAAGGGTGGTGATGTCCTTGGTCGCATCGCGGAACGCTTCTTCGGATACCGCATTGAGCGTTGCACGTGCCTTGTCCGAACCCTCGTACTTGCTGCGGAAGACCAGCTTGTCGGTGTAGGGCTTTGGAATGGCTTCACAGCTGAAGTTGTGATCGCCAGTCTTCATTTTTTCGATCGGGGCGTCATAGCCCTTGGGTGGAACCAGTGCGGCGGACGCGCCCGTGGCCCAGGCCATCGATGACAGGATTGCCATCGACAGCAGGGTAGGGCGTATCAGTTTAGGAGTCTGCATAAGTCACCTCATAGTCCGGCTTGAGCGGTGTGTGTCGCAGCGCTCGGGAACACGTTGCGTTTGCATACTTTGGCTTCGACTTTTTGTGGTGCCGTGCCTGCTTCCGGTCCCTGGATTTCCAGCGCCAGCAGTTGCTGGTTGGCCCAATCCTCATCCTCGCGCAATTCAAAGGCGAAGCGTCCATCGGTGTCTGACGTTTCCGGTTTCTCGATTTTCAGATCCTCGTGGCGACCGTTCATGTACCAGAGCCTGGCCTGAAGGACTTTCACCGAGGTGTCGTCAAACTTGATGTCGATCTGATTGCTGCCGTTGCGAATGTCCTTGATGCCATTCTTGCCGTTGACCAACACTTCGTTGGTGCCCGGCTTGAGGGTGGTGCTGGCGCTCATGACGGCAGGCTTGCCTTCACAGCCGTTGTCCAGCAGCGACATCATCTGGCGATAGATGGTCTCCTGATCCAGGCGATACAGTGGCGAGAATTCCCAGATGAGAATTTTCGGCGGACGCTTCTGGAAGTCTTCGCTGCCCAGGTACTGCAGCATCGAACCTTCCAGGCCACCACCAGGGAACGCCACGTTCAACACGTCAGCGCCCATGTATTCCTGCAGGAAGCCAGCGAAGTTGTAGTTCTTGCCGCTGTGGCTGGTACCGACCAGGGTGATTTCCGGGTTACCGGAATCGCCGAACAGGTCGCCGTCGCCCGCCTCACCCTTGGGCTCGGTGGTGAACTGGTCCATGTACTGGATCGCGTAGCTGGTGCCGCACAATTGACCCGCCATATTGTGCAAAGTGCCCGTCTTGCCCATGCGCCCGGAAATATGGCTTTCGAACTCACGCTTGGGGATGTCGCTGTAACCCGGAACTTTCTTCACGGTTTCGGCAACGATCTTCGCCGTACGCTGCGCGCCATACGGCGTCCAGTGCTGGTCACCGCGGAAGTAGAAGTCGTGCGCCTGCTGCTCGTTGGTCAACGGCGACAGGTCTGGGACCCAGTAGCCCATCTTGCTGAAGCGACCGAGCATGGCCTGATAGTTTTTCAGCGCCTTGTCGTAGTCGAACTTGTCGCGTTCGGCCGGGAACAGCTTGTTGCGATCCACCAGACCACGGGTCGGCTGATACACCACGACCAGCTCGACGCCTTTGCTCTTGAACGCATCGTGCAGTTCTTTCATGCGGCGATAGCCGGCAGGCGTGGTATCGAACTCGGTGCGCAGGTCTTCCTGAGTCCGGAACAGCCAGTCGCCCTGCGCCTGGACCAGCGTGGTGAAGTTCTGCTGATAGCGCGTGGTGTAGTTTTTCGCGTCATGCGCGGCCGGGCACAGCGAGCAGCAAGGCTCGGCCTTGAACGTCGGTGCTTGCGAGTCGTCTGCCCGAGCGACACCCGCGGCGGCCATCAAGGCGGCGGTGAGGCTGGACAGGCTCAACAGCTTGATCAGATGTGCGTGCATAACAATACCCTTCCTCATTCCCGCAGCTCGGTCTGGCTTTCGACGGGGTCGATCAATACGGCTTTCTTCTGGCGTACCAGCAGGTCGAGGATTTCGTCCTGGCGCTCACCGAGGACGCCGTTGAGGCTGATACCGACTTCTTTGGTAGGCATCAGCATCGAGACGCGATACAGCTCGACACTCAGTGGCGAATCGATGGACAGCGGGCCGGAGCCGTTGCTGGACAGTTCGCCGCCGACCATGATCAGCGAGACCTGAGCGTCGAACGGATCGAGCTCGATGTCGCGGTCGGTGTCGCTCAAGTCCTTGATGTGGCCGTAAACGCCCATCAGGCCGTTGCCCATGGCGACGTTCTCGTACAGCTTGATGTTCACACTGTTACGCACGCGGATACCGTGGCGGCGGTTGGCGATCACGCGATTGCCCCACAGCAGGTTGTTGCCGCTTTCGTACAGGGTGATGCCGTCGGTGTGGTTCTGGTAAATCTCGTTGTAGGCGACGATGTTGCCGACGCTGTTACGGTCCAGAACCACGCCGGACAATTTGTTGTTGTGGCTCTTGTTGCGGAAGATGAAGCTGTTGTCCACTTCCCGGGAAATGATGATCCCGTGCTTCTTCTTGGTCCCGTAAACGTCGTTTTCGGCGATGATCAGACCGTGCGAACGGTCGTGCGGGTCAATGCCGTAAATGATGTTGTCGCGGTAGGTGTTGCCCTTGACCACGAAGTCGCGGGTTTCATAGCAGTAGAAGCCGTACCACATGTCCGAGAACTCTGAATCGATGATCCAGCCCGTCGGTTCGGGACGCTTGAGCACCTTCGCGGTGTTGGGCGTGTACTGGGAAATACTGATGCCGTAGGACTTGCTCTGGTCGTAGCCCATGCTCGCCATTTTGGTATTGGCGATCCAGGTTTCCGAGCCACCCCAGGTCAGCAGGAAAGGACGAAACTCGTCAGGCTTGCGATAGGTCGCCAGGCCGTTGCGGGTTTCACTCCAGGCGTTGACCTGAGTGTGAGTGATCAGCATCTTGCCTTCACTGACGATGAACGAGCCCTTTTCCTGAGACAGACGCAATTCCTTGGTCTTGCTGTCGATCTCGAAGGTCCCGGTTTCCTTGATCAGGATCGGCAGGCGCGCCACGTAGACACCTGGCGAGACTTCGTTGAGGAACTGCTTGGGCACCTTCCTGGCCAGGTCCTGCAGGTTCACGTAGCCGTCGGAAATCATGATGGCCTGCGGGATACCGCGCTGACGGTTCACCCATTCGGCCATCTTGTTGTCACCGCCGATGAATTCCTTCAGGCCGGTCTCTTCCATCATCCGCGAAACAGTGACCTTGCCCGGCTTGTTGCGCACGATCTTTTTCAAGGCGGCTTCGGCGGTGTAGCCCTTGAGATCGGGCAGCACCGGCTTGGCCATTTCCAGCGGCTCGGTCGGCGGGCTGGTGATGGTGTAGGTCTTGGCCTGGTGCAACTCCTTGACCACCGCCTTCTGTGTGTCGGGTACGACAGGCGCGTTGGCCAGCGCCACACCGCTGGCCATCAGCAGGGCGCTGGTCAGCAGTGCGCTTTCGAGCAGGGCGTGCGGCCAGTGCCGGCTACGCCCGTTGCTTGTATGACTGTTCATCTCTGGCACTCCTTTGGCGGTTCGCATCAGAAGCGCCAGATAACGTCGACAACAGCGCGGTGCATGTAGCTGTCCACGTTGCTCTGATACGCGTCGCCTGGCTTGAAGACACCTGCGCGCAGGCGCACCAGTGCCGAAGGTTCATCGAACGACTGGCTCAACGAGGCTGGCAGCAGGCCTTGCTTGAAGTACTTGGTCACGACCAGGTCCATTTCCTGACCCAGGTCCTTGCTGCCGTCTTCCAGTGGCAGCGAGCTGAACGTACCGTTCTGGTTGTCGCTCACCGCGTTGATGCCCGAGCCGCCGATACCGGTGTTGCCGTCCACGCGACGGAACTTGTGGTAGATCAGCGACGCGTCGTATTCCTCGTTCATCTGCCAGGAGGCGAACAGCGAGCCGGTTTCCACGTTGGCCATTTCGCCCTGGAAGGCTTCGCCGAAGCGATGGATGCGCGAGCGTGTACCGGTCCAGTTGGAGCGGTTACTTTCCAGACCGTTCTGGACGTAGTCCTTGCTGGCGCGCGAGTAGGCGGCGCCGACTTGCCATTGCGGGTCCAGGCGCAGGCGCAGGCCCAGGTCGGTGGCCCAGCCATTCATGTCACGGCTGTTCTTTTCGCCGGCAATGAACTGGTCGTTGGGAGCGGAGGTCACGCCGATTTCGTCGCGCGTTCCGTTCAGCCAGGTCAGGCTGCCCCAGTAGTTGAGCTGATTGGTGTTGCTGCGATAGTTGTAGGCATCGCTGTCAGCCTGCAGGCCGACCCAGGTCAGATCGCCATTGGAGGTCTTGTCCAGATCATCTACCACCTGGCCCTGAGACTTGAGCTTGCCGTCGTCAGCGCTGTGGTGAGCGCGGATACCGGCCCAGTTGCCCGGTGTCCACTGATAGCTGACCGAGCCGAACAGGTGCTTGCGATCTTCGTCGTCAGGTGCCAGTTCGGTCAGGTCGGTGCGGTATTCGCTGAAACGCTGGGCAGCACCCAGTTCAGCGCGCAGCAGTGTGGTATCGAACGACCAGTTGATGGCCTCGATGTTGGTGTCGTGCCATTGACCGTCGTCGTTGCGCAGACGCTGACGACCGACTTTCAGGATCTCGCCGGGGTAGGGCGTGAAACCGCTGTAGCCGATCCAGAATTCACGCAGTGCCGCGTAGGTCTTGTCGGCTTCGCGCTCGCTGGCAGTGCCACGCGAGGTCTGCGTGCCGCTGCCGTCGCTGTTGCTCTGCTCCAGCGGGTCGGTCTGAATGATGTCGGTGGCGGTGACCACCTGGCCCATTGCGTAACCGCTCCAGTCGCCGCGCTCGCCATAGACCCAGGGACGCAGGTCCAGGCCCACACCATTGACGTCGCCGCCCGAACGGGTGCCCAGATCGCGATCATCCTCGGCCTGCGCCGTGGCTTTGATTTCGATACCGAAATTTTGCGGTTGTTCGGTCAGCGCTGCCAGCGTCGGGCAGGCCCACAACAGGGTGAAGCCAAGGCCCATGCCGGCGGCCATCAGGGGATTCAACTTCATAATGCTTCCTCACCGTCTTTTTCTTCTTGCAGGGCCTGCAATGCCATCGCGTTCTGAGTGGCGTTAGCGCCCCGGACTTTTTGCTCGCGTGCCAACAGGTCTTTGGCGGTGGCGAGCTTTTCAGGCGGCAGTTGTGTGTTGAGGGCCTCGGCAAGCTCGGTCGCTTGCGGGGTCTGACTGGCCAGCGCCAGTTGCGCGAACACCCAGGCGTTGACCGGGTCGGGCATAGTGCCCTTGCCCTGCGAGAACAGCTGCGCAAGGGCGAAGTCGGCGCTGTTCTGGCCACCACGGGCGGCGGTCAGCAGCTCGTCCACGGCTTTTTGCGAGTAGACCTGACCCAGGTAGCCGCGACGGTAGATCTGACCCAGGTAGTAATGGGCCGAGATTTCCGTTGCGGTGGCTTTCTTCAGGTGCTCCTCGGCCTTGACGGCATCGGGCGTGACCCATTTGCCCTCGTAGTACAGGCGTCCAAGCAGCAGCTCGGCGCGCGGCTGGTCAGCCGCACGGCCGTTGTTCAGGTATTCCATCATCTTGTTGACGTCGCCCAGTTCGGGGAAGTCGTAAAGCAGTTTGGCCAGCGTGACCCATGAGATCGGGTAGCCCGGCGCAACGCTTTCCAGCAATTGCTGAGCGGTCTTTTCGTCCGGTGTACCGATGGTGGAGTCACCCAGTACGCGCGCGACGCTGTCCACTCGTTGGGCATTGACGCGGCCAGCGGCGTATTCGCTCTTGAGCTTTTCGATCAAGGCCGTGCGTTGCTCGGCCTGGCCGCGTGTCTGGTAGACGGTGGCCAGTTCGACGTAGCAGATATCCGTTGCCGACAGCGCCTGTTTACAGATGCTCTCGACCTCATCGAGGTGTTGAGCATAAGTGCCTTGGGTGCGATATAGCAGCACCTGAGCCAGACCTGCTTCCGGATAACCGGCGGCGCGCCACTCGCTGATCTTCTGCTGCGCATTCACTTCAGGGAAGGTGTGCGGGTATTGCAGATACAGCATCGCCAGCGGGATCAGCGTGCCGGATTCGCCATTGGCGAAGGCCTTTTTCAGCAGGCCTTCGGCTTCGCGGTGTTCTGCTTCGGTAGCGTCGGGCTTGGCCGCCAGCAGACGGCCCAGGCGCGACTGCGCACGAGGCGACGTTTCTGCTGCTGCGCGGTAGGTCGCCTCAGCTTGCTTGAGCTGAGCCGGGTCGCGAGTCGCGACCTGAATATCAGCCAGGCCGACCTGCGCGTCGCTATAGCCCAGGTCCGCCAGCTGCCGATAGTTCTGCTCCGCCAATGCCGTGTCGCCGTTTTTCAGGGCTTCATTGGCAAGGCGTTGATCAGGCAGGCCGGCACAGCCGCTCAGGCCGAGCGCGACGGCGAGGCTCAGTAGCGTGGGGGTCGACAGGCGTCGTAGTGGGCTGTTCATGGTTACAGACCCGCAGCCATGGCTTTATCGATCAGCCAGTTCACGGACGGGCCGCGATCGCTGACCACTTCGACAGGGCGACCGGCAAGCGAGCTGCTCAGGCTTTCGTCAGGCTTGATCTGCACGCGGATGTCGGTGGACAGGTCGGCGTCGCTCAGGTTGGTGCTGCTGACGATCTGACCAGTGCGCAGTTTGTCTTCACCAGCGATCTGGAAGCTGACACGTGTGCCTGGCTTGACGTCGTTGAACTGGCGATAAGTGAAGCGCGCTTCAACCGTAGCCGGCGCGTTGCGTGGCACCAGTTGGAAGATCACCTGACCCTTGGATGCGAACTGACCGTCGGCGACCAGCTGGCGAGCCACGACGCAATCGCACGGGCTGGTCATGGTGCCGCTCATCTGCTTGCCATACAGCTCTTCGATCTTGGCTGGCTGCAGGTCTTCACCGGTCAGGCTGCCCTTGAGCATTTCCAGCATGCTGGTGTTGAAGGACGCCAGTGGTGCGCCTTTGGCAGCTTCGCCGTTCTGGGCGACCAGGCTTTGCACGGTACCTTCACGCGGCATGGTCACGTCCATGCTTGGAATGGTGACCAGGCCGGCCGATGCGTGGCTGACGAAGTACAGGCCGTAGATCGTCTTGAAGATGAAGCCGAAAGCGGCCAGACCGACAATGAACACGCCCAGGCTGAACGTTACGGCGCGCAGGCGACCCATGGCGCTCATGCCGCCGTCCTTGCCCTTGACCTTGCGTGCCTTGGTGAAGTTGTCGCGCTGCAGGGTGGCCAGCACTTCGCCCAGGGTGACGACTTCGCCGGACAGGTGCGAGGTGATCAGGTGGCGCAGGGTAGCGATGTCCTGAGGTTCCAGGTTCTGGAACTGGCAACCGATGCGGTTGCTGGCGTTGTCGATCGAGCGCACTTGCAGGTCGACGTCCATGGCCAGGCCAAGGTTGTCGATGATGAATTGCAGGCGTCCCTTGACGATCTGACCTTCGCTGAATTTCTGCCCGGACGGAGCAACGAAGCTCAGGCCACCGGCCGACAGGTCTTCGACACGTACCAGTGGCGCGTTGGGCTGATCATTCAGCAGGCGAAGCTTGGCAGGGATCTTGATCCGCGCGTGTTGGCGCTGGGCTTCGGATTCATGTACGACGTTCGCATTCACGGCTGTATTCATGGCTATTTTTCCTACTTAAGCAATTAATCCGTTGGCCCGGTCAAACCATCGTCAACAGCACAGCGACGAAGATGGTGCCAGCCGAGAAAGTCATGGTTCGGGACGACCACGTGTTGAACCAGCCCTGAAAGCTGGCCATGTCGCGGCTTAGTTTGGTGTCCTGGCGAGTCCAGGACTGGCGGTCCAGGCGGAAGAAGACATAGATCTTCATCAGCGCGCCGACGATCTGGTTGTAATAGAGAATGATCGGGTAGGCAGGCCCGATCCTGTGTCCCGACAGGGACAGCAGCAGGGTGAGGATCAGGCGGGTCATGCCGATCCACAGCAGATACATCAGCAGGAACGCGCCGCCGTACTTGAAGCTGGCGATCAGGGCGACGGTCAGACCAAGAATGGAGGTCCACATCGACACACGCTGGTCGAACAGCACGATGCTGGTGAAGATCCCCAGGCGACGTACGCCCAGACCCAGTGCACGCGAGTTCTGACGCAGGTTGTTGCCGTACCAGCGATACATCAGCTTGCGGCTGGCTTTCAGGAAGCTCTTCTCGGGCGGGTGTTCCACGGTGTTGATCGCTGCGTCCGGCACGTAGAACGTGTCGTAACCCAGGCGCATCAGGCTGAACCAGCTGGACTTGTCGTCGCCGGTCAGGAAGCGGAAGGTGCCCAGACGCCAGTGATTGAGCGAGTCGCTTTCCACGTCGGCAATGAACTCGGGGTCGGTTACCACGGTTGCGCGGAATACCGACATGCGACCGGTCATGGTCAACACGCGTTTGGACAGGGCCATCGAGCACATGTTGATGTGACGCTGAGCAAAACGCAGCTTGTGCCACTCGCTCATGATGTAGCCGCCACGCACTTCACAGAACTCGTTGGTGGTCAGGCCGCCGACATTGTCGAACAGCTGGAACCACGGCACGGTCTTGGCGACCACACCTTCGTTGAGCACGGTGTCGCCGTCGATCACCGCAACCACCGCGCGGCTGTCGGGCAAGTGACGCGAGATGGCGCGGAAGCCATAGGCCAGACCATCGCGCTTGCCGGTGCCCGGAATGCGTACGAAGTCCAGCTTGACGCGCTCTGGCGGATTGAACTTGGCCCACATGCTCTTGACCAGCAGCTCATCGGACATTTCCACCAGCGAGCAGACGATCGTCGTCGGCAGGCCGCAGTCGATGGCTTCGCGGATAACCGAGTTGTACACCTGTGCGGTGGTCAGCGCGTCGATGCGGAAGCTGGTAACCATCAGAAATACATGGGACGGGTCTGCTGCACTGCCCAGCTTGCGAACCTTGCGGCGCAAGTGCGGGTAGACGATGTACAGGAAAATCATCCCGCGCACGAAGTGCGTGATCCCCATCGAGTAGCGCCAGATACCAACGGCGCCAATCAGGAATATAAAGTTCTTCGACTGTGAGTCGAAGATACTGGTAGGCAATGCCGCGGCAAGGCCCATGAGTAAACTTAAATAGAACAGCCAACCTGCGGCCTGTAACAGGCCGTGCTTGAGCCTCTGCATAATCGTATCCCTAAGTCAGTTGCGAGCCTCAAGCCCCAGGCTGCAAGCACATTGCTTGAGCCTGTGGCCTGGAGCCTGGCGCTTGTGGCTTGCGGCTGATTTACCAGCAGATACCTTCGGCACGACCGTCTTCGCTGGTGGCGTTGGCCATGAAGCCCACCAGATCGATGACGCGCTTGCCTTCAGGGGTCTTGTTGGCGAGGGCGCGGAAACGCTCATCGCGGTTGCCGAGGATGATGACGTCGGAGTCATTGATGACCTGGTCGAAGTCCGAGTTCAGCAGCGAGGAAACGTGCGGAATCTTGGATTCGATGTAGTCCTTGTTGGCACCGTGAACGCGTGCATATTCAACGTTGCTGTCGAAGATGCTCAGCTCGAAGCCCTTGCCGATGAGCATTTCGGCCAGCTCTACCAGCGGGCTTTCACGCAGATCGTCAGTGCCGGCCTTGAAGCTCAGACCCAGCAGTGCAACCTTGCGGGTGTCGTAGCTGGCAACCATGTCGAAAGCGTTCTGCACTTGCGAGGTGTTACTGCGCATCAGCGAGTTGAGCAGGGGCGCTTCAACGTCCAGGCTGCTGGCGCGGTAAGTCAGGGCGCGAACGTCTTTCGGCAGGCAGGAGCCGCCGAATGCGAAGCCAGGGCGCATGTAGTACTGGGACAGGTTCAGCGCCTTGTCCTGGCAGACCACGTCCATCACTTCACGGCCATCGACGCCGACGGCCTTGGCAATGTTGCCGATTTCGTTGGCAAAAGTAACCTTGGTGGCGTGCCACACGTTGCAGGTGTACTTGATCATCTCGGCGACGGCGATGTCCTTGCGGATGATCGGTGCATCGAGCTCTTCGTACAGCGATTGCAGAACGTCGCCCGACGCTGTGTCGAACTCGCCGATGACGGTCATTGGCGGCAGGTCGTAGTCCTTGATCGCAGTACTTTCGCGCAGGAACTCAGGGTTGACGGCGACACCGAAGTCAACACCGGCTTTCTTGCCGGAGCAGTCTTCCAGAATCGGGATAACGACGTTGGCAACAGTGCCCGGCAGGACGGTACTGCGAACCACGATAGTGTGGCGGGTGGCTTTGTCACGCAGGACATAACCAATTTCGCGGCACACCGATTCAATGTAATCCAGTTCCAGATCGCCGTTCTTCTTGCTCGGCGTACCGACGCAGATCATCGACAGATCGGTGGCGCGAATGGCTTCGGCGAAGTCGGTAGTGCCGCGCAGTTTTCCAGTACTGATACCTTTCTGCAACAGCTCTTCCAGACCCGGTTCAACGATAGGTGATTTGCCGTTGTTGATCAGGTCGATCTTGGTGCTGGAAATATCCACACCCACTACTTCGTGACCGCGGGCAGACAGGCAACCGGCACAGACTGCACCGACATAACCCAAACCAAATATGCTGATACGCATCGTATTCTCCTCGATTTTTCACGCCATAGATTGGCTGGATATTAATTTTGGCCAGCAGATGTCACGCGCTGTCCCTTACGGCTAACAACGCCGTAGAACTAACGCAGGCATATTTAATGAGTGAGTGCCCAAAACAAGTAAGGCGAACTCAAATGACACTATGTGCAAGCGGCAAGTAACCTGTCCTTTCGGTCAGGGCCCTGCTCTCCTTGGATGCAGTAAACCACTCCTGTTCGACGATTGACGGCGGACCTCGTTAAGCCTGCCTCTGGCGCTAGCCAGGGCCGTCCTGTTCGAATCCTGCGCGTCGCACCGGGCCGGTGCTTCGCCTGTCTACAACATCAACTAGTGATGTGAGTTTAGTTCTGGTACCTGACACCAAGGTCACGTGGACCTGGCTTCCTTGTCGGTAACTTCCCGTTCTTCCAAGGCGACCTGTAAGTGATCTCTTACACGTCAGCCCAGAATTGTTACGGGATGTAGGAGCGTACGAATTCGCATTTAGTTCCTGGCCACTCGTCCTGATTTGCAGATTTTGGTGTATCCGTCTTGTGACATGAGCGGTATCGCGATGATGGCTTTTTTCTTAAAAGCCTCGACTTGCAAGGGGTGTAGCGGGGTGAGTACGAAAGTGCCACTACTGCAAAAAGCTGAAATGCCACTACTTAAAAAAATGGATTTTTTTTTAAGAAAAAAACGCACGTGAGTTAACAGTCGAAAACTTGACGTTTGGTTGGCGTCATGAAGTTGTCATTCGGTGTTGGATCGTAGGACAGGTCGTGTAACAGCGCTCCGTTACACGACGGTTACAGCAGCTAGTCTTCTGCGACGTTACGCAAAAACACCAACTTGTCGGGGGTCGACTGTTCGCGGTTGTAACGGTAGCCCTGTACATCGAACGCTTGTAATGCCTGGGGATCGTTGATGCGCTCTTCTATAACGAAGCGGCTCATCATGCCGCGGGCCTTTTTCGCATAGAAGCTGATGATCTTGTACTGGCCGTTCTTGAAGTCCTTGAACTCGGTGTCGATGATCCGCGCTTTGAGCGACGAACGTTTGACGGCAGAGAAGTATTCGGTCGAGGCAAGGTTGAGCAGCAGGTCGTCGCCCTGGTCTGCCAGCGCTTCATTGAGCCATTCGCTGATCCGCGTGCCCCAGAAGGCGTAAAGGTCCTTGCCGCGAGCGTTGGCCAGCCGGGTGCCCATTTCCAGGCGGTAGGGTTGCATCAGGTCCAGTGGGCGCAGCAGGCCGTACAGACCTGACAGCATGCGCAAGTGGCCCTGCGCGTAGTCGAGCTGCGCTTCGCTCAGCGTTTCCGCCTCCAGACCCGTGTAGACATCACCCTTGAAGGCCAGCAGTGCCTGCTTGGCGTTGTCGAGGGTGAAGTCCGGGTTCCAGCTGCCAAAGCGTGCCGCGTTCAATCCGGCCAGCTTGTCGGACAGGTGCATCAGTTCGCTGATCTGCGCCGGCGTCAGTTCACGCAACTGGTCGATCAACTCCTGGGAATGCTCCAGGTACTGCGGCTGAGTGAAGCGGCCGGTCGTGGGCGGTGTCTCGAAATCGAGGGTTTTTGCCGGGGAAATCACCATCAGCATGAAGTCGTCTCCTTTTATC
This sequence comes from Pseudomonas sp. B20, assembly GCF_020515755.1. NCBI lineage: Bacteria > Pseudomonadati > Pseudomonadota > Gammaproteobacteria > Pseudomonadales > Pseudomonadaceae > Pseudomonas > Pseudomonas sp. B20. The sequence goes on along the minus strand of NZ_JAHPJG010000007.1, from coordinate 37,920 downwards.
GTCCGGGGATTCTAGGGGCTGATAGCCTGCGACTCCAGCTATGGTGGCGATAGAGGTCGCTCGGATGGTGATGGCAGTCGCACCTGTGGCTTTGTATGCGCGCCGACATAAGAAGCCAGGCGCATATCAGCTATAGTGGCGCGCTGGTCATGACGTTAATGGTTGATCGAGAGGGCATCGGGTTTGCGTATCGTTTTAGCAGTGTGTGCAGGTCTGTTCTGGCTTCAGGCGCAGGCGGCAGCGCCGGTCATTGCCACCATTGACCGCAGCGTCTGGCCTGAGCGGCTGGAGACGCCGGGGTTGTTCGATGTCGCGTCGCGTGCGGAGATCCTCGCCTTTGCCCACGAGCTGTACCTCAGCGAAAAGCTCGACGAGGAGGGCCTCAAGCAGCGCCTCGGCCTGCGCTTCGTCAACGTGCCGTCCTTGAATGTGGTTCGTCATCGGCTGTGGCTGCGCTTGCTGGAGAACTACCAGAACGCGCAAAAGAGCTGCGAGCAGGACGCCAATTTCTGTGTGCTGGTCGAGGACATGGACCAGTTGCGACAGCGCGCCGAGGAATATCAGGTATCCAACGATTCGTTCTACGCCAACTGGGCCAGACCCGGCGCCGCATTCCACCAGCGTTATCTGAACGAGCTGATGTTCATGGCGGCCCTGTTTCCGCAGACCAGCAGCGAGATCGAGCGTTACAACTCCGATGAGATGAGCGGCGACGAGATGCCGGATCGTACGTTCATGCTCAACTTCGAAAGTGGCCCGAGCCCGGCCGACGGTGGTACCGACTGGCTGGCTGACTTCATGCGCCAGCAGAAAATGACCGCCACCTTCTTCGTGCTGGGCAAGAGTCTTCAGGAGCGTCTCGACAGCACGTCGGTTGCAAGTGTGCAGGCGCTGTATCGCCAGCAGTGTGTGGGCATTCAGGGCTGGGAGTACCGCTCGCACAGCCAGTGGCTGGACTGGCAGGACTCGGTGCGACGCAGCGCGGCACTGGTTCAGCAGGTGTTGCCGGACAACTTCGTGCCGCTGTTTCGCCCACCTTATGGCCATCGACGTGCCGACAGCGGTGACTTCTTCCGCGCCGAGCATTTGCGCGTGTCATTGTGGAATATCGACGCCGAAGACGACACCGGACGGCTTTCTGCGGAGCAGGTGGGCGACCGTGTACTGACCCTCATGCTGCTCTGGCGCAAAGGGACGGTGGTATTTCACGACGTGGCCAACAAGGCGCAGTCGGCGCTGCCATTGCTGCTGGCCAATACCGCGCAAAGCGAGTTGATCTGGGACGATTGCCGAAATATCTCTGAAGCGCCCGAGGAACAAGGGCTGCAGAGCAGTGAAGAGGCTGCGCCGGAAGGGGAATGAAGGCAGATTCGGCGTGGGCGGACTTCCGACTTTAAACGTGACGGGTACGTCCGCCAAGCCCTATTCGTCAGGCTGTGAAATAAACTTCAAAAAACTGTCAAAGAGCTTTTTTCTGTCATCCCTTTTGCTGTATTACGAATACAGACCGCCGAAACCTGCAACACAGGTGGCGTCTTCCAAGACCCACCTTGAGCGACATTTCTGCCCTGCCTGAAGGGCAGAATCCGGCGGCCTTTTCGTGGCGCAGTACTGTCGTGGTTCTGCGTCGCCCGGCTTCTACAAAGGTGAGCGAGTATGGATGACCACGGACGCACCCCTTCCACCAACCAGCCAATCCTTTACGTGCTCGATACCAACGTATTGATTCATGATCCAAACGCACTGCTGAACTTCGAAGAACACCACGTCGCCATCCCCATGACGGTTCTGGAGGAACTGGACAAACTCAAGGCCGGTAAACATTCGGTTGCTGCCGAATGCCGCCAGGCCATCCGCCTGATCGACAAGACCCTGGGCGAAGCTTCGCCGGAGGAAGTCGAGAAGGGCGTGCCCATCGACCGTGGAACAGGCGTCTTCAAGGGCTACCTGTCGATTTTGATGAGCAAGCGCGAGGAACCCAACAGCCTGCTGCCCGAGCACCTGAACGACAACATCATCATCAACCAATTGATTGACCTGCATGCGCGCAACAAGGACTTGAGCGTCGTGCTGGTGACCAAAGACATCAACATGCGCCTCAAGGCGCGCGCCTGCGGCATTGCTGCCGAGGATTACAGCACCGATCAGCTGGTCGACGACGTTTCACTGTTGTCGCGTGGCTACCATGACATGACCGGTTCGTTCTGGGACCGCGTCAGCAAGGTCGACACCCGTCAGGAGCGCGGCCGTACCTGGCACCGCGTGCAGCTCACTGAAATGCTGCCGGCGGTTCATATCAACGAGTTCATTGTCGATGAACAGGGTTTCGTCGGCTGGATCAAGGGCGTCAAGAACGACGAACTGCTGATTCTGGACATGCACCAGGAGCCGTTGCTGCATCAGGAGGCCTGGGGGCTGAAGCCGCGCGATATCTATCAGGGGCTGGCGCTGTTTGCGTTGCTCGACCCGGATATTCATCTGGTCAACCTGTCAGGTGCCGCAGGCTCGGGTAAAACCATTCTGGCCCTGGCTGCTGCCATCGAGCAAACCATGGTCACCAAGCGCTATAGGCGCATCATCGCTACCCGCAGCGTTCAGGGTCTGGATCAGGAAATCGGCTTCCTGCCCGGCACCGAGGCGGAGAAGATGGAGCCGTGGCTTGGCGCGATCACCGATAACCTCGAAGCGTTGCACATGGATGATGAAAACACCCATGGCAGTGTCGATTACATCCTCAGCAAGGTGCCGTTGCAGTTCAAATCCCTCAACTACATTCGAGGTCGCAGCTTCCAGCAAAGCCTGATCCTGATCGATGAATGCCAGAACCTGACCCCACACCAGATGAAAACCATCATCACCCGTGCCGGTGCCGGTTCCAAAGTGGTCTGCCTGGGCAACCTGGCGCAGATCGATACCCCTTACCTGTCGGCCACCAGTTCCGGGCTGACCTACCTGACGGAGCGCTTCAAGGACTTCCCGAACGGCGTGCACATCACCCTGCAAGGCGTGCCACGCTCGATACTGGCCGAATACGCGGAGAGTCATCTTTAGCTGAAAAGCAGCTTTAAGCTTCAAGTGGGGGAATTCGGTGTACGAGAGCCCTCGCTTGCAGCTTTTGACTGTCGCGCCCATGCGCCAAGCTTATCGTCACACACACGTTCGCTTCTGGCCGAAAGGCGTAGGAGCGAACTTGTTCGCGAAGGCTATATTGTGGGCGATAAATCATTTGTGCATGTACAGCCCTCTTCGCGAACAAGTTCGCTCCTACGCCCTCCGGGCAGAAGCCAGGATTTTCGTACGCTTTAAAACCTGTGTAAAACGCCGGGCACTTTCAGCTTGTAGCTTGCAGCTTGCAGCTGCCACACTTCTTGCTTCTGCCAAGGAGTAACGTTGTGCTCACTCATCTCGATTCCCAGGGTCGCGCCAATATGGTTGATGTGACGGATAAAGCCGTGACGTCCCGTGAGGCGGTGGCCGAAGCCTTCGTGCGCATGCTGCCGACGACGCTGCAAATGATCGTCAGCGGTGGTCATCCCAAGGGTGACGTGTTTGCCGTCGCGCGTATCGCCGGCATTCAGGCGGCGAAGAAAACCAGCGATCTGATCCCGCTTTGCCATCCGTTGATGCTCACCAGCATCAAGGTTCACCTCGCCGCTGAGGGTGATGATGCCGTGCGCATCACTGCGAGCTGCAAGCTGGCCGGGCAGACCGGTGTGGAAATGGAAGCCCTGACGGCTGCCAGTGTTGCTGCGCTGACCATTTACGATATGTGCAAGGCGGTAGATCGCGGCATGGTCATCGAGTCGGTTCGGCTGCTGGAAAAATTGGGCGGCAAGAGCGGCCACTTCATTGCCGATCAGGCACAGGTTTCCTCATGAAGGTTCAGGTTCAGTATTTCGCTCGTTACCGTGAAGTCCTGGGCCTGGACAACGAGTCCGTCGAAGGCGAGTTCGCCACGCTGGACGCGTTGCGCCAGACGCTGCTGCAGCGTGGCGAGGCCTGGCAGGTGCTTGCCGAGCAGAACCTGATGTGCGCTCGCAACCAGGAACTGTGCAAGCCGACCGAGCCGTTGGCCGATGGCGACGAAGTCGCGTTCTTTCCGCCCGTGACCGGAGGTTGATGATGAGCGTTCGCGTCCAGGCGGCAGCCTTCGACCCAGGCACCGAAGTCAACGCGCTGCATGCTGCCAACCTGGGCATCGGCGCGGTGGTCAGTTTTGTCGGCTATGTTCGGGATTTCAACGAGGGGCGTGAAGTGTCCGGCATGTTTCTCGAGCACTATCCGGGAATGACCGAGAAGGCACTGGCAAAAATCATTGCCGAGGCCGAAGAGCGCTGGCCGTTGCTGCGCGTCGATGTGTTGCATCGGGTAGGGGCGCTGGAGCCTGGCGAGCCGATCGTGTTCGTCGGCGTTGCCAGCGCGCACCGTCAGGCGGCGTTCGAAGCCTGTGACTTCGTCATGGATTACCTCAAGACCCGCGCGCCGTTCTGGAAGCGTGAAAACACCTCAGAAGGCACGCACTGGGTTGAAGGTCGTCACAGCGATCACCAAGCGGCTGATCGCTGGAAGTAAGCATCAGGCGTTGCTGCGCACCACGGCCCTGAGCAGATGAGTCGGGGGTGTCTCGCAGCTGATCTTGCGGCCCAGTTTTTCCTCGATGGCGGGCAACTGGTAAGAGTCATCCTCACCGGCAAAACTGATAGAGACGCCATCGGCGCCAGCGCGACCGGTACGGCCGATGCGGTGTACGTAATCGTCCGGCACTTCGGGCAGGGTGAAGTTGATCACGTGGCTGATGCCGTCGATGTGAATGCCGCGACCGGCCACATCGGTGGCGACCAGCACGCGGATCTTGCCTTCGCGGAAGCCTTCAAGGGTCTTGATGCGCTTGTGCTGAGGTACATCGCCTGACAGCTGCGCCGCGTTCACGCCATCGCGCACCAGACGCTCTTCGATGCGTCGGACTTCGTCTTTGCGGTTGGCGAAGACCATGACCCGTTCCCAACCGTTGTCGGTCACCAAGTTGTAGAGCAGCTTGTACTTGTCGGCACCGGCGACGGCATAGATATGCTGTTCGACGTTGTCGCTGGCAACGTTCAACGATTCGATCTCGACGATCGAAGGGTCTGTCGTCCACTGCTTGGCGAGGTTCATCACGTCTTCGGTGAAGGTCGCAGAGAACAGCAGGGTCTGGCGCTCACCCTTGTGCGGCGTCTGACGGATGATCTGACGTACCTGCGGGATGAAGCCCATGTCCAGCATGCGGTCGGCTTCGTCGAGGACCATCACTTCGACCATGTCCAGATGCACTTCGCCGCGCTGGTTGAAGTCCAGCAGGCGGCCTGGCGTGGCGACCAGGATGTCGCAGTGGCGTGCTTCGAGTTGTTTGAGCTGCTTGTCGAAGTCCATGCCACCGACGAACGTCATGACGTTCAGGTTGGTGTACTTGGTCAGGTCGGCGGCGTCCTTGGCGATCTGCACCACCAGCTCGCGGGTCGGAGCAATGATCAGCGCGCGCGGCTCACCCATGTAGCGTTCTGCAGGCGGCGGCGTCTGGGTCAACTGCTCGATGATCGAGATCAGAAACGCAGCGGTCTTGCCGGTGCCGGTCTGGGCGCGTCCGATCGCATCCTTGCCCTTGAGGGTGAAGCCCAGTACGCCCGCCTGGATCGGTGTGCAGTACGGGAAACCAAGGTCCTGAATTGCGTGCATCAGTTCAGGCGCCAGGTTGAAGTCATGGAAGCGGGTCTTGCCTTCCTGGGGTTCGACGACGAAATCTTCGAGTTTCCAGGCCGGCGCGGGCGGTTTTGTCACGCGCTCGCGACGCGGGCGCTCGGCCCTCGGCTTGTCGGTGCGCGGCGCTCTGGCTTTGGAGGGCTCGCTGGTCGTGTCCAGAGCCTGAGTCTGGACAGCATGATCCGGTGTATCGCCTGTGGCAGCGGGAGAGGCGGGAATAGAGGTTATCGGAGTAGGCGCAGGCTGCTCAGCCTCGCTCTTACCGAACATCTTTTTAAGTGCTTTGAGCACGGTCATCTCATCAATTGGTTAAGGAATGTACGCCGAGCAGTGTAAAGCAAGAACCGTGCTCGGCGTAGTGCCATCCATGGCGAGCTACAAAAGCGGTCCGTCGCAAGGGGTTCAGAGCGCTTCAGCGAAGCCTTTCAGCCAGCCAGACGCCGATGTCGCGAATTTCCTCCGGTAACACTTGATGCTCCATTGGGTATTCCTGCCATTCAACGGTTACACCCTGGGCGGTGAGATGGTCGTAGACGGCGCGGCCCATCGGATAAGGCACGACCGCGTCATGCTTGCCATGCAGGCAGTAGGCAGGGATGCGTTGCTGACTCGCCGACAGGGTCATCTCGTTGCTGAATGTGGGGGCATAAGTGGACAGCGCGAGTACGCCGCCCAACGGGCCTTGCCAGCGTCGGTAGCCGGCGTGCAAGACCACCGCGCCACCCTGGGAGAAGCCGGCCAGGAAGATTCGCGCCGGGTCGATGCCGCTGTCGCGCTGCTGCTCGATCAGGTCCAGCACCTTCTGCGCCGAGGCCTCCATCTGATCATGGTCAATGGCCCGGGCCTCTGAACTCATGGACTTGATGTCATACCAGCTGGGCATTGCATAACCGCCATTGACGGTCACAGCGCGTGTCGGTGCCTGAGGCAGTACGAAGCGGGTGGTGCGCAACGACTCCTGCAGTGCTTCGGCGACCGGCAGAAAATCATAGCGGTCGGCGCCCAATCCATGCAGCCAGATAACGCAGGCGTCGGCGGGACTGGAAGGTTCGATGATCAGAGAATCGCTCATGTCTGCTCCATTTGTGTGCGCTGGCTCTTTTTGAGCGCATTAATAAAGTGCGCGGTTAGATTAAAAATGAAAGAAGATGTCGCAAGGTTACAAGTTTTTGTCTTGACCTGTCGCTAATTCGACTTAGCCAGCATGCTGGTACGGGCTTTGCTACAGCAGGACTGGAGTCGAGTCGCTCACATCGTTCGGTAACACTATAAGGCTATTACTTATAGCGATCGAAAAGCAGCTCGGGAGTCCATGCGTCAGGATTCGCGGCACGATTCAACCTGTACCGCTCAGGTCCGGGAAAATCATGGAGTTTCAGTCCACGGGGCCGATTCTGAATGATGAAGACGCATGACGGGATGATCCTGCAGGCAATTCGTTATTCAGGCCCAGCGTCGCATGACCCAAAAATAAGCCAGCACGGGTCATTAGCGCCTCACAAAGGTGCGATGCGACTGAGACACCTACACAACAAAGAGCAAACTGGAGGTTTTTGAATGAAGATGTTGAAATCCACCCTGGCTGTCGTCACTGCCTTGGCCGCATTTGGTGTGATCGGGGCTGCAAATGCCGGTACCACCCTTGACGCTATCAAGAAGAAAGGTTTTATCCAGTGCGGCGTCAGCGATGGCCTGCCAGGGTTTTCCGTTCCAGACTCCACCGGCAAGATCACCGGTATCGATGCTGACGTCTGCCGCGCAGTAGCCGCCGCAGTATTCGGCGACGCTACCAAGGTCAAGTTCAGCCAGTTGAACGCCAAGGAGCGCTTCACTGCACTGCAATCGGGCGAGATCGACATCCTTTCGCGTAACACCACCTGGACCAGCTCCCGTGATGCGGGCATGGGCCTGGTGTTCACCGGCGTGACTTACTACGACGGTATCGGCTTCCTGGTAAACAACAAACTCGGCGTCAACAGCGCCAAGGAACTGGACGGTGCAACCATCTGCATCCAGGCCGGTACCACTACCGAGCTGAACGTCTCCGACTACTTCCGCTCGAACGGCCTGAAATACACACCGATCACCTTCGACACCTCCGACGAAAGCGCCAAGTCGCTGGAAGGCGGCCGTTGCGACGTACTGACTTCCGACCAGTCGCAACTCTACGCACAGCGCAGCAAGCTGGCCAAGCCGGACGATTACATCGTTCTGCCTGAAGTGATCTCCAAGGAGCCTCTGGGCCCTGTCGTGCGTAAAGGCGACGAAGAGTGGTTCTCGATCGTTCGCTGGACCCTGTTCGCCATGCTCAACGCCGAAGAAGCCAAAATCACTTCCAAGAACGTTGAAGCTGAAGCCAAGTCGACCAAGAACCCTGACGTAGCCCGTATGCTGGGTGCTGACGGTACTTACGGCACGGACCTCAAGCTGCCGAAAGACTGGGTCGTGCAGATCGTCAAGCAGGTCGGCAACTACGGCGAAGTGTTCGAGCGCAACCTGGGCGAAGGCACCCCGCTGAAAATCAAGCGTGGCCAGAACGCTCTGTGGAATGCCGGCGGCATTCAATACGCTCCACCTATTCGTTGATTGACCCGGCGCCCGACAGGCTTCCCAGCCTGTCGGGCGTTGTTCTGTTGGATTTTTCCTGGGGCATTTCATGGAAAAGCAAATCGTCGCACCCAAGCAAAAGCTCTCTCTGAGCGATCCGAAAGTGCGCGCGTGGTTATTTCAGATCATCACTGTCGTGGCGGTGATCGCGTTGGGCTGGTTTATCTTCGATAACACCCAGACCAACCTGCAACACCGTGGTATCACCTCGGGTTTCGGTTTTCTTGAGAACAGTGCCGGTTTCGGTATCGCTCAGCACCTGATCGACTACAGCGAAGCGGACAGCTATGCCCGTGTGTTCGTCATCGGTCTGCTGAATACCTTGCTGGTGTCGGTTATCGGTATTGTCCTGGCGACCTTGCTGGGCTTTGTCATTGGTGTCGCTCGCCTGTCTCCGAACTGGATGATCAGCAAGCTGGCCACCGTGTATGTCGAAGTCTTCCGCAACATTCCACCATTGCTGCAGATCCTTTTCTGGTATACCGCCGTATTCCTCACGCTGCCTGGTCCGCGTCAGGCGCATGGCTATCTGGACATGTTCTTCGTCAGCAGCCGCGGGCTCAACATGCCCAGAGCATTGCCTGCCGAAGGCGCCTGGGCATTCCTGGCCAGTCTGGTTGTCGCCGTGATCGCCATCGTCATGATGGTGCGCTGGGCCAACAAGCGCTTCGAAGCCACCGGCCAGCCGTTTCACAAGTTCTGGGTCGGCCTGGCGTTGCTGCTGGTCATCCCTGGCCTGAGCGTGCTGATCTTCGGCAGCCCGGTGCATTGGGAACTGCCACAACTGAAGGGTTTCAACTTCACGGGCGGCTGGGTGCTGATCCCTGAACTGATCTCCCTGACCCTGGCACTGACTATCTACACGGCGGCGTTCATCGCCGAAATCGTGCGCTCCGGCATCAAGTCGGTCAGCCACGGCCAGACCGAAGCTGCCCGCTCGCTGGGCCTGCGCCCCGGGCCGACGCTGCGCAAGGTGATCATCCCGCAGGCGCTGCGCGTGATCATTCCGCCGCTGACCAGTCAGTTCCTGAACCTGGCGAAGAACTCTTCGCTGGCAGCCGCCATCGGCTACCCGGAAATGGTTTCCCTGTTTGCCGGTACGGTGCTCAACCAGACCGGGCAGGCGATTGAAGTCATTGCCATCACCATGAGCGTGTACCTGGCGATCAGTATCAGCATTTCCCTGCTGATGAACTGGTACAACAAGCGCATTGCGCTGATCGAGCGGTGAGGAAAAGCGCATGACAACTCATACTTTCAAACCTGATATGCCACCACCGGGCAAAGTGTTCGGTCCGATGGCGTGGATGCGGCAGAACCTGTTCTCCAGCTGGATCAACACCCTGCTGACCCTGTTCTCGCTGTATCTGATCTATCTGGTCGTGCCGCCGATCATCAGTTGGTCCCTGCTGGACGCCAACTGGATCGGCACGACCAAGGCAGACTGCACCAAGGCGGGCGCCTGCTGGGTGTTCATCGAGCAGCGTTTCGGTCAGTTCATGTACGGCTACTTCCCCAATGAACTGCGCTGGAGGGTCGACCTGACCGCCATCCTGGCAATCGTCGGTGCTGCGCCGCTGTTCATTTCGAAGTTTCCGCGCAAGGCTGTCTACGGTATTGCCTTCCTGGTGATCTACCCGGTTGTCGCGTTCTACCTGCTGCATGGCGGTGCGTTCGGTCTGACCAACGTACCGACCAGCCAGTGGGGCGGTCTGATGCTGACTCTGGTGATCGCCACCGTGGGTATCGTCGGTGCCTTGCCGCTGGGTATCCTGCTGGCGCTCGGTCGTCGTTCCAACATGCCGGCCGTGCGTGTGGTGTGCGTGACCTTCATCGAGTTCTGGCGCGGCGTGCCGCTGATCACCGTGCTGTTCATGTCGTCGGTGATGCTGCCGCTGTTCATGCCAGAGGGCATGAACTTCGACAAGCTGCTGCGCGCGCTGATCGGCGTCATCCTGTTCCAGTCCGCTTACATTGCTGAAGTGGTGCGTGGCGGCATGCAGGCCATTCCCAAGGGCCAGTACGAAGCAGCCTCGGCGATGGGCCTGGGTTACTGGCGCAGCATGGGTCTGGTGATCCTGCCGCAGGCGTTGAAGATGGTCATTCCCGGCATCGTCAACACCTTCATTGCCTTGTTCAAGGACACCAGTCTGGTGATCATTATCGGCCTGTTCGACCTGCTCAACAGCGTCAAGCAGGCTACCGCCGACCCGGCATGGCTGGGTATGGCCACTGAAGGCTACGTCTTCGCGGCCCTGGTGTTCTGGATCTTCTGTTTCGGTATGTCCCGCTATTCCATGCATTTGGAACGTAAGCTGGACACAGGCCACAAGCGTTAGGAGTTTTGTGATGAGTGAAGTTATCAATAAGCCTCTGGGCGCTGAAGGCATGATCCGCATGGAGGGCGTACACAAGTGGTACGGCCAGTTCCATGTACTCAAGGACATCAACCTGAATGTGCGCCAGGGTGAACGTATCGTGCTGTGCGGCCCGTCGGGCTCGGGCAAGTCGACCACCATTCGCTGTCTCAACCGTCTGGAAGAGCACCAGCAGGGTCGCATCATTGTCGATGGCACCGAACTGACCTCGGACCTCAAGCAGATCGAGACCATCCGCCGCGAAGTGGGCATGGTGTTTCAGCACTTCAACCTGTTCCCGCACCTGACCATCCTGCAGAACTGCACGCTGGCACCGATGTGGGTGCGCAAGATGCCGAAGAAGAAAGCCGAAGAAATCGCCATGCACTATCTGGAGCGTGTGCGGATTCCGGAGCAGGCCCACAAGTTTCCGGGTCAGCTTTCCGGCGGTCAGCAGCAGCGTGTGGCAATTGCCCGTGCCTTGTGCATGAAGCCGAAAATCATGCTGTTCGATGAACCGACGTCGGCCCTTGACCCGGAAATGGTCAAGGAAGTGCTCGACACCATGGTGGGTCTGGCTGAAGAAGGCATGACCATGCTGTGCGTGACCCACGAAATGGGCTTTGCCCGTACCGTGGCAAACCGGGTGATCTTCATGGACAAGGGCGAAATCGTCGAACAGGCTGCGCCGAACGACTTCTTCGATAACCCGCAGAGCGACCGTACCAAGCTGTTCCTCAGCCAGATCATCCACTGAGTGGATATCTGCTGAGCAAGGAAACCGGGCCATGTGCCCGGTTTTTTTATGCCAGTCGTCGCTGTGTGGGGTGTATGCAATTGCGCTGAACCTTGTATTCGCGATGATTCTCCAACAGGATACCGCCCCCTGAAAAGGGTCGACATACCTGATGACCGAGAAACTGATGACTGCCAAGGCTCAACCCAGCCCCCAACCGACTACCGATCAACCCCATTCTGCTTTGAAGCGCCCCTGGCTGTTGCTGCTGGGTCTGGTGCTGGTCGCCCTCAACCTGCGCCCGGCGTTGTCCAGCATTGCGCCGCTGCTTGACACGGTGTCCGACAGCCTGGGCATGTCCGCTGCCGAAGCCGGACTGCTGACCACCTTGCCGGTTTTGTGTCTGGGCCTGTTCGCGCCCTTGGCACCAATGCTCGCCCGCCGGTTTGGCAGTGAGCGGGTGGTTATGGTGGTGCTTCTGACACTGGCCGCAGGCCTGGCAGTGCGCAGCCTGTTTGGTCAGGCCGGGCTGTTTGCCGGCAGCCTGCTGGCGGGTGCCAGCATCGGAATCATCGGCGTGTTGCTGCCGGGTATCGTCAAACGTGATTTCCCGCACAAGGCCGGAGCCATGACCGGTGTCTACACCATGGCCTTGTGCCTGGGCGCGGCCATTGCAGCCGGTTCGACGGTGCCGCTGAGTCAGTACGTCGGTGGCAGTTGGCAGATTGGCCTGGGTTTCTGGCTGGTTCCGGCACTGATTGCCGCCGCGTTATGGTTTCCGCAGGCGCGTGAAGTGCATGGCACGCATCGCGATGTCTACCGGGTGCGCGGTCTGTTGCGTGACCCGCTGGCCTGGCAGGTCACGCTGTACATGGGCCTGCAATCGTCGCTGTCGTACATCGTCTTCGGCTGGTTGCCGTCGATCCTCATCGGTCGCGGCCTGACGCCGACCCAGGCCGGCCTGTTGTTGTCCGGCTCGATCATTGCGCAGGTCATCAGCGCGCTGGCGGTGCCTTATCTGGCCACACGCGGCAAGGATCAGCGTCTGGCGATCATGCTGGTCATGTCGCTGACCCTGATCGGTCTGTTCGGCTGCCTGTATGCGCCGCTTGGCGGGCTGTGGGGCTGGGCGATCCTGCTGGGGATCGGGCAGGGTGGCACGTTCAGTCTGGCGCTGGCCTTGATCGTCCTGCGCTCGCGTGACTCACATGTCGCCGCCAACCTGTCGAGCATGGCGCAGGGCGTCGGCTACACCATCGCCTCGACCGGCCCGTTTGCCGTGGGTGTGGTGCATGACATGACCGGCAGCTGGAGCGCGATTGGCTGGATCTTCGCGGTTCTCGGGCTGGGCGCCATCATCGCGGGCATGGGCGCCGGTCGGGCGCTGCAGGTGCAGGTCAGTAGCGAGAAGGTTTGAGGCCATCAACCCCTCGCCATTTTCCGCAGCGCCGCTTATCGTGCACGGATAATTCGCCAAGGAATGTGCACGCATGAACTATGAAGAACAAAGTCAGGCCAACAGCGCACTGATCACCCGCTTTTATGAGGCATTCGCGCAGCTGGATGCCGAGGCGATGAGTGCCTGCTACACCGATGACGTGCTGTTCAGCGACCCTGCCTTTGGTGAATTGCGCGGCGCTCAGGTCGGCGACATGTGGCGCATGCTGACTTCCCGGGCAAAGGATTTCTCGGTGGTCTTCGATCAGGTGCGAGCCGATGACCAGACTGGCAGTGCGCATTGGGTGGCGACGTATCTGTTCAGTCAGACCGGGCGCACGGTGGTGAACGATATTCAGGCGCGCTTCGTGTTCCGTGATGGCAAGATCTGCGAGCATCGTGATCATTTCGATATGTGGCGCTGGTCGCGTCAGGCCCTGGGTTTGAAGGGCCTGCTGCTTGGCTGGACGCCTTTGGTGCGCAACGCCGTCAGGGCTCAGGCGCTCAAGGGCCTGAAGACCTTTTCAGAGAGCCGCCGTGCCTGAGGTAGCCAGCACTTCGAGTGCGTCGACTGCCGAACAGGTGGTCGGCAAACCCTGGTTTGTCTATCTGGTGCGCGCTGCCAACGGCGCGCTGTACTGTGGCATCAGTGATGATCCGCAGCGGCGGTTCGCTGCGCACCAGAGTGGCAAGGGCGCGCGCTTTTTCTCTTCGAGTCCGGCGATGGCACTGGTCTACGTTGAACAATTGCCCAGCAAGGGCGAGGCGTTGCGCCACGAGCGGCTGATCAAGAAGCTCAAAAAAAGCGCCAAAGAGGCGTTGGCTGCCAGCTACGTAACGTCATCGATCCATGCGCGTGATGCCGTCCCATCAGTTTGAGGCTGTGTGCGGGCAGGGTGCTGCGGGTTAAGCTGTGTTTTTCCCACGCGCACAGAGGCTGAACATGTCCGAGTTGATCCTTCACCACTACCCCACGTCGCTGTTCGCCGAAAAAGCCCGTCTGATGTTGGGTTTCAAAGGCCTTGCATGGCGTTCGGTGACTATCCCTTCGATCATGCCCAAGCCTGACCTGACTGCATTGACGGGCGGCTACCGCAGGACTCCGGTATTGCAGGCCGGTGCGGACATTTACTGTGACACGGCGCTGATGGCTCGGCGTCTGGAGCAGGAAAAAGCTTCGCCAGCGTTTTACCCGAAGGGGCAGGAATTTACGGTTGCCGGCCTGGCCGCCTGGGCCGATTCGGTGTTGTTCATGCATGCTGTGAGTCTGGTGTTTCAGCCAGAATCAATGGCAGTGCGCTTTGCCAAGGTGCCGCCAGACGCCGCCAAGGCGTTCGTGGCTGACCGTTCGACGCTGTTCAACGGCGGCACGGCGTCGCGCCCACCTGTAGAGCAGGTCAAACACCAATGGCCTACGCTGATGTCGCGTCTGGAACTGCAACTCTCGCACGGCGGTGACTTTCTGTTCGGTGTAGCGTCGATTGCCGATTTCTCGGTCGCCCATACGTTGTGGTTTCTCAAGCAGACGCCGGTCACCGCACCCTTTGTCGATGATTATCCGAGTGTCAGGGCCTGGCTCGATCGCGTTCTGGGTTTCGGTCATGGCACGTTCAGCGACCTGAGCTCGGCAGATGCCATCGAAATCGCCAGAAACGCCACGCCTGCGCCGTTACCTGAGGAAAATTTCGTCGATCCAAATGGCTTCAAGGCAGGTGACAAGGTTGCGGTTTCTGCGGTCGACTACGGCGTCGAAGCGGTTGAGGGCGAGTTGGTATTTACCGGCCGCGAAGAGCTGATCCTGCGCCGCGAGGACGAGCGTGCAGGCGTCGTGCACGTACATTTCCCGAGAATGGGCTATCGAATCGAGAAGCGCTGAGGTGCAACGATGCTCTGCGTCGCAAGGAGGACGCGGAGCATTGGCACAATAGCCTGGTGGGCTACTTCAATGCCGCCAGTATCTGATCCGGGTCAAACCCCCGGATCAGCGTGCCGTTGACGTCGATCAGCGGGATGCCTCTGCCGCCCAGCGCTTCATAGGCCTTGCGGCCTTCTTCCGACTTCTCGATGTCGAACTCCTGATACGCAATCCCCTTGCTGTCCAGAAAACGCCGGGTCTGCTTGCAGTAGCCGCACCAGTCAGTCGCGTACATCACCACTTTTGCCTGGCTGTAGCTCTGCGCGACGTCTGCCGGGGGCGGGTTGACGAAGTTTTCGATCCTGCCCCAGTTCTGGTAAATCACCACCACCAGCATGATCAGGGCAAACTTCTTCAGGGTGCGCAGCAGCATGTCGGTTACCGTCGCTTCAACTGGTCGGTCAGTTGCGTCGGCAGCCCTTTGATGATCAGGGTGCCGGCGGTTTCGTCGTATTCGATCTTGTCGCCCAGCAGGTGCGCTTCAAAACTGATCGACAGGCCTTCGGCGCGGCCGGTGAAGCGGCGGAACTGGTTGAGGGTGCGCTTATCCGCCGGTATTTCCGGGGACAGGCCGTAATCCTTGTTGCGAATGTGATCGTAGAAGGCGCGCGGACGCTCTTCGTCGATCAGCTCGGACAGCTCCTCCAGGCCCATCGGTTCGCCCATCTTGCTCTGACTGCTGGCGTAGTCGACCAGAGTCTTGGTCTTCTCGCGGGCCGATTCTTCCGGCAGGTCTTCGCTTTCCACGAAATCACTGAACGCCTTGAGCAGGGTACGGGTTTCGCCGGGGCCATCCACGCCTTCCTGGCAACCGATGAAGTCGCGGAAGTACTCGGAAACCTTCTTGCCGTTCTTGCCCTTGATGAACGAGATGTATTGCTTGGACTGCTTGTTGTTCTGCCACTCGGAAATATTGATCCGGGCGGCGAGGTGCAACTGGCCAAGGTCCAGGTGTCGGGACGGGGTCACGTCCAGCTCGGCATTCACTGCCACGCCTTCGCTGTGGTGCAGCAGGGCGATGGCCAGGTAGTCGGTCATGCCTTGCTGATAATGGGCGAACAGCACGTGGCCGCCCACTGACAGATTGGATTCTTCCATGAGCTTTTGCAGGTGCTCGACTGCCACCCTCGAGAACGCCGTGAAGTCGCTGCCACCGTCGATATATTCTTTCAGCCAGCCGCTGAAAGGGTGCGCACCGGACTCGGGATGGAACAGGCCCCATGCCTTGCCCTGTTTGGCGTTGTAGCTTTCGTTGAGGTCGGCCAGCATGTTCTCGATGGCCTGGGACTCAGCGAGTTCGGAGTCGCGTGCATGGAGAACAGCGGGCGTACCGTCGGGTTTCTTCTCGATCAGGTGGACGATGCAGTGACGGATCGGCATGGGCTTCTCGGCTGAAAAAGGTGAAGAGCGTGCAGCTCGTTGCAAGACGTCCAGTGTAACGCACGCATGCGCCCGATGGCCCCGGACAGGCTGGTTTTCGCCAGCAGCGAGTGTTTGCTGGGTGTTTTTTGTGCAATTAACATTAAAACCTGACCAAAAGGATAGGTAGAGGCGGATATTTGCCCGGCTCTGTGCTAGTTTTGCCCGGTCTTGCGCACTTAGCGCGTCAAGCATGCAGTTAGCGCACACGTAGGTCGAACCATTACCCGGTTTCAGTATCTACACTTTCGCGATTAATCGTGGCTGCTAGCGGGTGGCCAGGTTCGTTGCCTGGCCACGGGCCGACGTTGCGCTCTGCAATCCAAATGAATTTGATAGGGAAGGAACACCACCATGGCTCTTACTAAAGACCAATTGATCGCCGATATCGCTGAAGCTATCGACGCGCCAAAAACCACCGCGCGTAATGCTCTTGAGCAATTGGGCCAAATTGTTGCCGACCAATTGGAAAACGGCGTGGAAATCACTTTGCCAGGTATCGGCAAACTGAAAGTTGCAGAGCGTCCAGCTCGCACTGGCCGCAACCCTTCGACTGGCGCTGCCATCGAAATCGCTGCCAAGAAAGTTATCAAGTTCGTTCCAGCCAAAGTGCTGACCGACTCGATCAACAAGTAAGCAACCGCTTGCTGTGAAAAAGCCGTGCACCGGTTAACCGGGCACGGCTTTTTTGTGGGCGTCTGATCACAGATCTGTGCCGCACGGCACACTCATGAGAGGACGCAGAGCGTCCAGAACGGCGTGCCGACGCAGAGCGTCGCACGATAGTCGAGGTTAAGGCATGTCGGCGGAGCGTCGTACGGTAGTTGAGATTATCGTTCCTCACGCTCCAGCGTGGGAATGCCTTGCGTGACGCTCCGCGTCACAGATCTGTGCCGCACGGCATACTCAAGAGAGGACGCAGAGCGTCCAGAACGGCATGCGACGCGGAGCGTCGCACGATAATCGAGATTAAGGCCTGCCGACGTGGCGTCGCACGATAGTCGATGCGGCACGATAGCCCTATCCGTGGGGTGTGCGTTGTGCCTTGTCAAGGAAGGTCCAGGCCACAAAGCGGCTTTGTTTCTGGCCCTGGCCCATCTCGACTACCTTCACTTCAAGCGCGCCGGCTTTTTTCAGGGCGCTCTGGATCGGCGGCAGGTTGGAGGCCTTGGACACCAGTGTGCTGAACCAAGCCACCTGGCTGGGCAGCAAGGCGCTTTCCTGGATCAGTTGGGTCACGAAGCCGATCTCGCCGCCGTCGCACCACAACTCTTGTGACTGGCCGCCGAAATTGAGCACCGGCAGCTTGCGCTTGGGATCAGCCTTGCCCAGCGCGCGCCACTTGCGCTGGCTGCCACGCTGCGCTTCCTCCAGCGAGGCATGGAAGGGCGGATTGCAGAGGCTGACGTGGAAGCGTTCGCTGCTGTCGAGCAGCCCGAGCAGGATCTGCTTGCGATTGCCCTGCTGGCGCACGCTGATGGCCTTGCTGAGGCCGTTGGCCTTCACAATGGTGGTGGCTGC
Source organism: Pseudomonas sp. B20 (assembly GCF_020515755.1). Taxonomy (NCBI): domain Bacteria; kingdom Pseudomonadati; phylum Pseudomonadota; class Gammaproteobacteria; order Pseudomonadales; family Pseudomonadaceae; genus Pseudomonas; species Pseudomonas sp. B20. Next base: position 20,192 of record NZ_JAHPJG010000007.1, on the reverse strand, counting down.
AGCGATGGCGGTGCTGTCGATGTCCGAACCCACGAACTGCCAGCCATAGTCGCTATGCCCCAGCAATGGGTAGATGCAATTGGCGCCGGTGCCGATGTCCAGCGCCTTGATGGATGCGCCGCGGGGTATCACGCCTTCGTTATCTTCGGCCAGCAGGTCGGCAAGGAAGTGCAGGTAGTCCGCACGCCCCGGAATCGGCGGGCACAGGTAATCGGCCGGAATGTCCCAATGGGCGATGCCATAGAACGCTTTGAGCAGCGCGCGGTTGAACACCCGTACCGCCTGCGGATTGGCGAAGTCGATGCTTTCCTTGCCGTAAGGATTGAGGATCACGAACGCTGCCAGCTCGGGGCTGGATTTGATCAGCTTCGCAAAGTCGTACTGGCCCTGATGCCGATTGCGCGGGTGCAAGGTGGCCTTTTCACGCGGTGCAGCAGGTTTGGCTGGCCGCTGAGGCTTCTTGCGCGGTGGTTTGCGGGTATCGGTCATGGATTCGATTGTCAGCCGTGAGGTTGAGTTGCCTGGCTTATTCGCGAGCAAGCGCAGCGTCGCCTCTGGCGTAGTACGCGTTGCTCGCGAATAAGTCAGTACAGGAGTTCAGATAACAAAAAGCCAGCCCATGATCGGGCTGGCTTTTCTGGCCACCTTACAGGCTGGCGATGCGTGCGTGTTGCTCGGCCAGCTTGCCCAGCGCCTGTTCGGCTTCGCTCAGCTTGGCGCGTTCCTTGGCGATGACTTCAGGCGGTGCCTTGTCGACGAAGGCGGCGTTGGACAGCTTGCCGCCGACGCGTTGCACTTCGCCTTGCAGGCGCTGGATTTCCTTGTCCAGGCGCGCCAGCTCGGCCCCTTTGTCGATCAACCCGGCCATCGGCACCAGCACTTCCATGTCACCGACCAGCGCGGTGGCGGACAGCGGTGCTTCTGCGCCATCGGTCAGTACGGTCATGGATTCGAGCTTGGCGAGCTTCTTGAGCAGGTAATCGTTTTCGCTCAAACGACGCTGATCTTCGGCGCTGACGTTCTTGAGGAACAGTTGCAGCGGCTTGCCCGGACCGATGTTCATCTCGCCACGGATATTACGCACGGCGAGCATCAGGCCCTTGAGCCATTCGATATCGTCTTCGGCCGCCTGATCGATGCGTGCTTCATTGGCCACCGGCCAGGGTTGCAGCATGATGGTCTTGCCTTGCGCACCGGCCAGCGGCGCGAGGCGCTGCCAGATTTCTTCGGTGATGAACGGCATGAACGGGTGCGCAAGACGCAACGCGACTTCCAGAACGCGAACCAGCGTGCGGCGTGTGCCGCGCTGACGCTCGACCGGCGCTGTCTCGTCCCAGAGTACGGGTTTGGACAGCTCCAGATACCAGTCGCAATACTGGTTCCAGATGAACTCGTACAACGCCTGGGCGGCGAGGTCGAAGCGGAACTGCTCCAGCTGGCGGGTCACTTCGGCTTCGGTGCGCTGCAACTGCGAGATGATCCAGCGATCAGCCAGCGACAGTTCGACCGCTTCGCCGTTCTGACCGCAGTCTTCGCCCTTGTCCAGCACGTAGCGCGCTGCGTTCCAGATCTTGTTGCAGAAGTTGCGGTAGCCTTCGACGCGGCCCATGTCGAACTTGATGTCGCGACCGGTGGACGCCAGCGAGCAGAAGGTAAAGCGCAGGGCATCGGTGCCGTAGCTGGCGATGCCGTCGGCGAATTCCTGGCGGGTCTGCTTCTCGATCTTTTTCGCCAGTTGCGGCTGCATCAGGCCACTGGTGCGTTTCTCTACCAGCGTTTCGAGGTCGATACCGTCGACGATGTCCAGCGGGTCAAGCACGTTGCCCTTGGACTTGGACATCTTCTGGCCCTGGCCATCGCGCACCAGACCATGCACATAGACAGTCTTGAACGGGACTTGCGGCGTGCCGTCCTCGTTCTTCACCAGGTGCATGGTGAGCATGATCATCCGCGCGACCCAGAAGAAAATGATGTCGAAGCCGGTGACCAGCACGTCGGTGGAGTGGAAGGTTTCCAGTGCCTTGGTCTTTTCCGGCCAGCCGAGCGTGGAGAAGGTCCACAGGCCCGAGCTGAACCAGGTGTCCAGCACGTCGTTGTCCTGCTGCAGCGCGACTTCCGGCCCCAGGTTGTTCTTGGCACGGACTTCGGCTTCGTCGCGGCCGACGTAAACCTTGCCGGACTCGTCGTACCACGCCGGAATGCGGTGGCCCCACCAGAGCTGACGGCTGATGCACCAGTCCTGGATGTCGCGCATCCACGAGAAGTACATGTTTTCGTATTGCTTGGGCACGAACGCGATGCGGCCGTCTTCGACAGCGGCAATCGCAGGCTCGGCCAGCGGCTTGGTGGAGACGTACCACTGATCGGTCAGCCACGGTTCGATGATGGTGCCGGAACGGTCGCCTTTCGGCACCTTCAGGGCGTGATCATCAACGCTGACCAGCAACCCGGCGGCGTCGAACGCGGCAACGATCTGCTTGCGCGCTTCGAAGCGGTCCAGCCCGGCGTAGGCGGCGGGCAGGCTGCCGTCGACGCTTTCGTTCAGCGTGCCGTCGAGGTTGAACACCTGAGCGGCGGGCAATACGTTGGCATTCTTGTCGAAAATGTTCAGCAGCGGCAGGTTGTGGCGTTTGCCGACTTCATAGTCGTTGAAATCGTGGGCCGGGGTGATTTTCACGCAGCCGGTGCCGAACTCGGGATCGCAGTAATCATCCGCGATGATCGGGATGCGACGGCCTACCAGAGGCAATTCGACGAACTTGCCGATCAGCGCCTTGTAGCGCTCGTCCTGCGGGTTCACCGCAACGGCGGCATCACCGAGCATGGTTTCCGGGCGGGTGGTGGCTACGATCAGGTAATCCAGACCTTCAGCGGTCTTTGCGCCGTCAGCCAGTGGATAACGCAGGTTCCACAGATGACCTTTCTCGTCATGGTTCTCCACTTCGAGGTCGGAAATGGCGGTATGCAGCTTGGTGTCCCAGTTGACCAGGCGCTTGCCACGATAGATCAGGCCGTCTTCATGCAGACGCACGAAGGCTTCCTTGACCGCTTCGGACAGGCCGTCGTCCATGGTGAAGCGCTCGCGGCTCCAGTCGACGGACGAGCCCAGGCGGCGGATCTGACGGCTGATGTTGCCGCCGGACTCGGCTTTCCATTCCCAGATCTTGTCCAGAAACTTCTCGCGGCCCAGTTCATGACGGCTTACGCCTTGTGCTTCAAGACGACGCTCAACCAGCATCTGCGTGGCGATGCCGGCGTGGTCGGTGCCCGGTTGCCACAGCGTATTGCGGCCCTGCATGCGACGGAAACGGATCAGTGCATCCATGATCGCGTTATTGAAACCGTGGCCCATGTGCAGGCTGCCGGTGACGTTCGGCGGCGGGATCATGATGGTGTACGAGTCACCCACGCCTTGCGGAGCGAAGTAGTTCTCGGACTCCCAGGTCTGGTACCAGGAAGTTTCGATGGCGTGCGGCTGGTAAGTCTTGTCCATGCGCGGCGGGAACCTGTGGCATTGATTCGGAAACCGGTAAGTATAGACCTGACGGCCAGCGACAAGCCATAAGTGCCGGGCCACAACTGGCAGATCTGTCAGTAGGCGGCGAGTGTTCCGAGGGTCGGCTGGCGGCTCTGATACGCTCGAAGCTAGATACGCGCCGACAAAATATCCAGTTACCCGAGGTGCAGGTCCCGAGTCAGAAACTTCACTTCTGCTGCTGCGCCAATAACCGCTCCAGCCTTGCCTCCAGCCGACGCTTGATCTCGTTTTCGATATGCGGGGCGAAGTCGTCGATCACGTCTTGCATGATCAATTGCGCGGCTGCGCGCAATTCGCTGTCCAGATGCAGTAGCGCATCAGGGTTGGGCAGCGCTTGCGGCTGGGCTGCCTGTTGCACCTGCGGGGCGGGCGCTGTATAGGCATCAGGTGTCAGTGTCGGAATGTCGTCTTCGTCGAAGTCCTGTTGATACGCCGCGTCAGGGCGAGCACCGACGACATCGAACAACAGGGGAATCTGGCCTTCGGGACGAGCGGCGTCGTTCGACAGGGGGGAATGTGCGGGGTCATCGCCGAGCAGTTGGCGGATCGACTCGAGGTCGTTCAGCAAATGCGCGGATTCAGCTTTTTTTGAAGTATCCATCGTGTCCTCAAAGGCGCTGCAGTCGGTGATCTTGCGGAGGATAGCCCTGTTCGCGGTAGGAACGGAAACTCTCGCGTGCGGCAAGACGTATGGCCGGGTCTTCGACAACGACTTCGGCCACGCGGGCGAAGCGTTTGAAGAAGGCCGGAATGCTCAGGTCGAGGTTGACCAGCAGGTCGCTGTGTTCGCCCGAGTCGTCGCCCAGGCCCAGTACCACGGCAGCATCGTGATCGCTCTCGGCGTCGCCATGGGGTAGAAATACTTCGCCTCTGAAACGCCAGAGCCGGGCATCGAGGTCCTCACGCTGCGCAGCATCGCTGCAATGCAGATAGACCTTGTGACCCAGGCGCCAGGCCTTTTCCGTGAGCTTGCAGGCAAAGTCCAGGCGGGCCGCAGGATCGGCGCTGGGCAGGATGTAGAAGTCGACTTGAGTCATGTGGGTTCCAGAACCGGAGGCGTATCGACTGTGCAGTCGATACGCCAGGGTCTCTTTTTATACGCCGGCGCGGTCGAGCAGGTATTGGGTCAGCAGCGGAACCGGACGCCCGGTGGCGCCTTTTTCCTTGCCGCCGCTCAACCATGCAGTGCCGGCGATGTCCAGGTGAGCCCAGTGGTAGGCCTTGGTGAAGCGCGACAGGAAGCAGGCCGCGGTGATGGTGCCGCCTTTCGGGCCGCCGATGTTGGCGATGTCGGCGAACGGGCTGTCGAGCTGCTCCTGGTACTCATCGAACAACGGCAGCTGCCAGGCACGGTCATCGGCCTGTTTGCCCGCGTCGAGCAACTGATTGATCAGCGCGTCGTTGTTGCCCAGCAGGCCGGAGGTGTGGCCGCCCAGTGCAACGACGCAGGCGCCGGTCAGGGTTGCAATATCGATGACCGCCTGCGGCTTGAAACGCTCGGCGTAGGTCAGTGCATCGCACAGTACCAGACGGCCTTCGGCGTCGGTGTTGAGGATTTCGACGGTCTGGCCGCTCATGGTCGTGACGATGTCGCCCGGACGTGTCGCAGTGCCGCTCGGCATGTTTTCGGCACAGGCCAGAATGCATACCAGATTGATCGGCAGCTTCAATTCGAGGACCGCACGCAGGGTGCCGAATACGCTGGCTGCGCCGCACATGTCGAATTTCATCTCGTCCATGCCCGAGGCAGGCTTGATGCTGATGCCGCCGGTATCGAAGGTGATGCCTTTACCGACCAGCACGAACGGCTGGTCGCCTTTTTTGGCGCCCTGGTAGTTCATGACGATGAGGCGCGGCGGCTGGGCGCTGCCCTGTGCTACCGCGAGGAAAGAACCCATGCCCAGGTCGGCCAGTTTCTTCTCGTCGTGGACTTCCACTTTCAGGTTCTTGTGTGCCTTGCCCAGCGCCTTGGCTTCTTCGCCCAGGTAGGTCGGGTGGCAGATGTTCGGCGGCAGATTGCCGAGGTCGCGGGTCAGCGCCATGCCGGTGGCGATTGCCTGAGCATGAGTCGAAGCGCGTTCGACGTCGGCCGCTTTGATCTTGTCGGTCAGCAGGGTGATTTTCTTCAGGGCGCGAACTTCGGCTTTCTGGGTCTTGAAGCGGTCGAAGACGTATTCGCCGTCAGCCAGGGCTTCGACCAGCAGGCGAGCCATGCCGTAGGTGTCGCGATTTTTCACCGACAGGTCATCGAGCGCAATCGCTGCATCGGTGCCGCCCAGGCCCTTGAGGCAGGTGAGCGCTGCGCCGACGATTTTTTTCAACTGACGGTCCGACAGCTCGTCTTCCTTGCCAGTGCCGACCAGCAGGACGCGCTCGGCCTTGATGTTGGGCAGATTGTGCAACAGCAGGCTCTGGCCGACCTTGCCGGCCAGATCGCCGCGCTTGAGAATCAGCGAAACGGCTCCGCCGCTGAGGATATCCACAGTCCTGGCAGCACCGGCCAATACACGGCTTTCACCGACGGTGACCACCAGCGTTGCGGTTTTCAAGGTTTCTGGGCTTACGCTTTTAACAACCAATTCCATGTGGGGTCCCCGAATAGACGATGAGAGTCGCAATATGAATGTCGTACGCGGCATGGCCTGAGTGTTTTCAGGGGCGATGCCTGCGCTAAGCCTTGCAGTTTGACCCCGCTGCACGACTGCTGACAACCCCGCAGAGCTGCCTGTCTGGCGTCTATGTGCGAACTATCCCCGGTGCGCAGTGACAGAAACACACAATCACAGGATAATGCCGCATATTTTTTGAGGCCCACGCCTTTTTTCGGCGTGAAGCTCTGGTTGCCGTGGCTCACAAATTTTCCCTGTTTGGCTGCCTGAGCCTGACAACTCTGGAGTGTCTGGTTTGATTGTCTTCCGTTATCTGTCCCGAGAAGTGCTGCTTACCTTGAGTGCGGTCAGCGCCGTACTGCTGGTCTTCATCATGAGCGGGCGCTTTATCAAGTACCTGGCGCAGGCCGCGTCCGGTGCGCTCGATCCTGGCGTGCTGTTTCTGATCATGGGCTTCCGTCTGCCAGGCTTTCTGCAGGTGATTCTGCCGCTGGGCCTGTTCCTCGGCATCCTCATGGCGTACGGGCGCCTGTACCTGGAAAGCGAGATGACCGTGCTGGCCGCCACCGGCATGAGTCAGCAGCGTCTGCTGGCCATCACCATGGGGCCGGCCACGCTGGTTGGTCTGCTGGTCGCCTGGCTGAGCTTCAGCCTGGCTCCGCAGGGCGCTACGCAGTTTTCGCTGCTGATCAATCAGCAGGACGCCATGACCGAGTTCGACACGCTGGTGCCGGGCCGTTTTCAGGCGTTGCGCGACGGTACGCGTATCACCTATACCAAGGAGCTGTCGGAAGACCGCTCGCAACTGGCCGGTGTGTTCATCTCGGAAAAGCGCATGTCCAGCGACAAGAGCAAGGACAACGGCATCACCGTGCTGGTCGCGGAGAAGGGCCATCAGGAGGTACGCCCCAATGGCAGTCGCTTCCTGATCCTCGAGAACGGCTATCGCTATGACGGCAATCCGGGCGCGGCCGATTATCGCGTGATCAAGTACGACACCTATGGGGCGATGCTGCCCAAGCCGGAAATCAGTGAAGAAATCACCGACCGTGAAGCCATTCCGACCAGCGAGCTGATCGGCAACCCGGCACCGCGTTCCGTGGCCGAGTTGCAGTGGCGTATTTCGCTGCCGCTGTCGGTGTTCATCGTGACACTGATGGCCATTCCGCTGTCACGGGTCAATCCGCGTCAGGGCCGTTACCTGAAACTGCTGCCGGCGATCCTGCTGTATATGTCGTACCTGGCCATTCTGATTTCGGTGCGCAGTTCTCTGGAGAAAGGCAAGCTGCCACTCAGCCTGGGGATGTGGTGGGTGCATGCCATCTACCTGTCCATCGGCCTGCTGTTGTTCTATTGGGAGCCTCTGCGTCTGAAGATGGCGAGTCGTCGCAGCGTCACGGAGGTGACTCGTGGTCAAGCTTGATCGATACATTGGCAAAAGCGTCCTGCTGGCGATTCTCGCCGTTCTGGGCATCATTCTGGGTCTGGTCTCGCTGTTCGCGTTCATCGACGAGATGGGCGATATCAGCGACACCTACACACTGGCGGATGCCCTCAGCTACGTCATGCTGACGGCGCCACGTCGCGTCTACGACACCTTGCCGATGGCCGCCCTGATCGGTTGCCTGATCGGTCTGGGTACGCTGGCCAGCAGCAGCGAGCTGACCATCATGCGTGCGGCGGGCGTGTCCATCGGGCGCATCGTCTGGGCGGTCATGAAGCCTATGCTGGTGCTGATGATCGCGGGCGTGCTGGTCGGCGAGTACGTCGCTCCCTACGCCGAGAACCAGGCGCAGGCCGCACGCTCGCTGGCTCAGGGCTCAGGTGATGCGCAGAGCGCCCGCCATGGTCTGTGGCACCGTCAGGGCGACGAGTTCATCCACATCAACACGGTACAGCCCAATGGCCTGATGCTCGGTGTGACACGTTATCGCTTCGACGACCAGCGTCACATGCTGACCTCCAGTTTTGCCAAAGAGGCCAACTTCAAGACCGATTACTGGGAATTGAAGGACGTCGCTACCACGCACTTCAATGATGGCCGCACCGAGGTCATCAACACGCCGGTCGAGCGTTGGGATGTGGCGTTGAGCCCGCAGTTGCTGAGCACGGTAATCATGCCGCCCGAGTCGCTGTCCATCAGCGGCCTCTGGAGCTACGCGCATTACCTGGCTGATCAGGGCTTGAGCAATGGCCGCTACTGGCTTGCGTTCTGGACCAAGGTCCTGCAACCGGCGGTGACCGTCGCGTTGGTGCTGATGGCAATCTCGTTCATCTTCGGCCCGCTGCGCTCGGTTACGCTGGGGCAGCGCGTGTTCACCGGTGTAGTGGTGGGCTTTACTTTCCGCATCATTCAGGACCTGCTCGGCCCATCGAGCCTGTTGTTCGGCTTCCCGCCGTTGCTGGCAGTGCTGCTGCCTGCTGCAGCCTGTGCGCTGGCCGGGGTGCTTCTGTTGCGCCGTGCCGGGTAATGCATCAACCGGATTGAAAAAGCCGACCTCCGGGTCGGCTTTTTCATGGGCGTTTGTGGACCCTGCAAACCCCGCATGCAAAAAAGCCTCTGGCATCGCTGCCAGAGGCTTTCTTGTAACTGCGTGGTGCGTCGTTCTCAGCCTTCGGCGTGAACTTCGTCAGCCTGCATGCCTTTCTGACCCTGCACTGCAACGAAGGTAACTTTCTGACCTTCTTTCAGGCTCTTGAAGCCGTTACCCTGAATGGCGCGGAAGTGTACGAACAGATCCGGCCCGCTCTCAGGAGTGATAAAACCAAAACCTTTTTCGTCGTTGAACCACTTGACGGTACCGCTCTGACGTTCAGCCATTTTCTTATTTCCTTGACGCTTGACTTGAATTGGTTACAGCCTCTTTCGCATGAAAGAGCACTGGGGCTGGTTGCAGGAAGTAAGAAACGTAGAACGGGTTGTAGCAAACCTAGAGCTACTGCCCAGGTCCAGATTCGGCGACCCATGCAAACACAGTTCGGAAACTCTACGCCAACTCTCGTTGCAAATACAACCCCCTTGCCTGGCGCCCTGTTTCCGGGGAGTTGGCCTTGCACGCGCAGTATTTGCACAGCGTGCACGGTGATTGATCCGTCATAACATTTTGCACTTTATAGGTGCATTTTTTGCATATATGACACGTTGCCTATGCGAATGAAACACTACGGGGTAACAGTGCTCCAGCAACACCGAAGTGTTGCTGTTTTTTTGACGCCGCTATTTAACCGCGGAAGTAACGTTGTGCAACGAAAGGCATTTTTGCAACGAGCATGGGGACTTTCTTGCCGCGCACCATTGCCCACACAGGTTTATCCAGCGCCGTGTAATCGTTATGCAGATAACCCATGGCCAGCGGGCCAGCCAGAGAGGGGCCAAAACCGCCGCTGCACACGGTACCGATGACTGCGCCCTGTTCATCGACGATCTCGGTACCCTCACGCACGGGTGTGCGCTCCTGGGGGAGTAGGCCGACTCGCTTTTTGCTGACGCCGTTCTGTTGCTGGGCAAAGATTCGCTCGGCGCCCGGAAAGCCGCCTGCACGCGCACCGTCGGCGCGACGCACTTTGGAAATGGCCCATAACAGGCTGGCCTCGATCGGCGAGGTCTGCGTGTCCATATCATGGCCGTACAGGCACAGACCGGCTTCCAGTCGCAGCGAATCACGTGCACCCAGGCCGATCGGAGCCACTTCCGGCTCGTCCAGCAGGCGGCGTGCCAGCGCCTCAGCCTGTTCGGCAGGCACTGAAATTTCATAGCCGTCTTCGCCGGTATAGCCCGAGCGACTGACGTAGCATTTGACGCCGAGCAGCGTGACGCTGGCGAACTGCATGAAGGTCATTTCGGCGACTTCCGGGGCCAGGCGTGCCAGTACGGTCACCGCGGCCGGCCCTTGCAGCGCCAGCAGGGCGCGTTCTTCAAACAGTGGTTCGATCTTGCAATGTCCGGCCAGGTGCTTGCACAGGTGCGCCAGGTCCTGATCCTTGCAGGCCGCGTTGACCACCAGCATCAACTGGTCGTTGCCGAGATTGGCAACCATCAGGTCATCGAGAATGCCGCCGTTCTCATCGGTGAACATCGCGTAACGCTGCATGCCGACCGGCAGGTCAATGATGTCTACCGGCACCAGTGCTTCCAGCGCCTTGGCGGCGTCTGTACCGCTGAGGCGAATCTGGCCCATGTGCGAGACATCGAACAGACCGGCCTGAGCGCGGGTGTGCAGGTGCTCTTTCATTACGCCAGCCGGGTATTGAACAGGCATGTCGTAACCGGCGAAGGGCACCATCTTCGCGCCGAGTTCGCGGTGCAGGGCGTGCAGGGGAGTGGTCAGCAGTGATTCTGTGGACATGTTCGATTCCTTGTTGAGCGGGCCGTGCCAATGGCACTGTCTGTGCGCGCAGCGCGATCAGGCAATGCCAGGCGGGGGCTGTCACGCTTCCTGATAGTTCTCGATGGACGGGCAGGCGCAGACCAGGTTGCGGTCGCCGAAGACGTTGTCGACACGACCGACCGGAGGCCAGTACTTGTTCTCGATCAACGAATCGACCGGGTACACCGCCTGTTCGCGGCTGTAAGGGTGGCTCCACTGGCCGACGATTTCGGCAGCGGTATGCGGCGCGTTTTTCAGCGGGTTGTCATCCTTGTCCAGGGTGCCGTTTTCAACCGCGCGAATTTCCTCGCGGATCTTGATCATGGCATCGCAGAAGCGGTCCAGTTCTTCTCTGGACTCACTCTCGGTCGGCTCGATCATCAGCGTCCCGGCGACCGGGAACGACATGGTCGGCGCATGGAAGCCGAAGTCGATCAGGCGCTTGGCCACGTCGTCGACGCTGATGCCGCTGCTGTCCTTGATCGGGCGCAGGTCGAGGATGCACTCGTGCGCGACCAGGCCGTTGCTGCCGGTGTAGAGCACCGGGTAATGCTCCTCCAGACGACGCGAGATGTAGTTGGCGTTGAGAATCGCCAGTTGCGAAGCGCGTTTGAGGCCGTCACCGCCCATCATGCGGATGTACATCCAGGTAATGGGCAGAATGCTGGCGCTGCCGAACGGTGCTGCGCAGACTGCGCCTTCCTTGCGCTCCATGCGTGCATGGCCGGGCATGAAAGGGGCAAGATGGGATTTCACGCCGATCGGGCCAACGCCCGGGCCGCCACCGCCGTGGGGGATGCAGAAGGTCTTGTGCAGGTTGAGGTGCGATACGTCGCCGCCGAACTTGCCCGGAGCGCAGAGACCGACCATGGCGTTCATGTTTGCGCCATCGATGTACACCTGGCCACCGTTGTCATGAACGATGCCGCAGATTTCGCGAATGCCTTCTTCGAACACGCCGTGGGTCGACGGGTAGGTGATCATGATCGCCGCAAGCTGGTCACGATGCTGAACGGCCTTGGCGCGCAGGTCTTCGATGTCGACGTTGCCGCGCGCATCACACGCGGTCACCACGACGCGCATACCGGCCATGTTGGCAGTCGCCGGGTTGGTGCCGTGCGCCGAGGAAGGGATCAGGCAGATGTCGCGATGTTCGTCGCCACGGCTCTGGTGATAGGCGCGGATCGCCAGCAGCCCGGCGTATTCGCCCTGCGAGCCGGCGTTCGGTTGCAGCGAGATCGCGTCGTAACCGGTGGCGGCACAGAGCATGGCCTCCAGCTCATCGGTCAGTTGCTGGTAGCCGGCGCTTTGCTCGGCCGGGGCAAAAGGGTGCAGGTTGCCGAATTCGGCCCAGGTCACCGGGATCATTTCGCTGGCAGCGTTGAGTTTCATGGTGCACGAGCCCAGCGGAATCATGGTGCGATCCAGCGCCAGGTCCTTGTCGGCCAGCTTGCGCAGGTAGCGCATCAGCTCGGTTTCCGAGTGATAGCGGTTGAACACGGGGTGGCTGAGGATCGCTGACTGACGCAGCAGCGCGGCCGGCAGGCGTGACTGTACGCTGTCTGCCAGTGCGGCGAAGTCCGGCAGGCTCTGGCCGTCGCTGGCGAAGATTGCCCACAGGGTTTCGACGGCCGACTGCGAGGTGGTCTCGTCCAGTGACAGACCCAGACGCTGGTCATCGATTTCGCGCAGATTGATGTGCCTGGCGCGTGCGGCGGCATGCAGTGCAGCGGTTCTGCCGCCAGTGTGCAGGGTCAGGCTGTCGAAGAAAAATGCCTGTTCGGCCTTCAGGCCCAGCGTGCTCAGGCCTTCGGCCAGAATCGCGGTCAGGTGGTGAACGCGCTTGGCGATCTGTGTCAGGCCGCGCGGACCATGATAGACCGCGTACATGCTGGCGATGTTGGCCAGCAGCACCTGCGCGGTGCAGATGTTGCTGGTGGCCTTCTCGCGACGAATATGCTGCTCGCGGGTCTGCATGGCCAGGCGCAGGGCTTGCTTGCCGTGACGATCCACCGACACACCGACCAGACGGCCCGGCATGTCACGCTTGAACGCATCGCGGGTCGAGAAGTAGGCCGCATGCGGGCCACCGAAACCCAGCGGCACACCGAAGCGCTGGGCGCTACCGATCGCCACGTCGGCGCCGAATTCGCCTGGCGGGGCCAGCAGGGTGAGGGCCAGCAGGTCGGCAGCCACGGCGACCAGAGCGTTGGTCGCGTGGAAGCGCTCGACCAGCTCGCGGTAATCGAACACGTCGCCATTGCTGGCCGGGTATTGCAGCAGCGCGCCGAAGTAATCGCTGACATCGCCCAGCTCGTGCTCGTCTGCTACGACCACGGTGATGCCCAACGGCTCGGCGCGAGTGCGCAACACATCCAGGGTCTGCGGGTGGCAATGGCTGGATGCGAAAAACTGCTGGCTAGCCTTGTTTTTGCTCAAGCGTTTGCAAAAGGTCATTGCCTCGGCGGCTGCGGTGGCTTCGTCGAGCAGAGAGGCGTTGGCAATCGGCAGGCCGGTCAGGTCGCTGATCAGCGTCTGGAAATTGAGCAGTGACTCCAGGCGGCCCTGGGAAATCTCTGGCTGATAGGGCGTGTAGGCGGTGTACCAGGCCGGGTTTTCCAGCAGGTTGCGCAGGATCGGTGCTGGCGTGTGGGTGTTGTAGTAACCCTGGCCGATGTAGGTCTTGAACAGCTGATTCTTGCTGGCGATGGCCTTGATGGACGCCAGCGCATCGGCTTCGCTCTGCCCGGCAGGCAGGTTCAGAACGCTGGTGCCCTTGATGCTTTCCGGAATGACGCTTTCGCTCAGCGCATCGATGGAATCGAAACCCAGCGTTTGCAGCATGGCCTGCTCGTCGGCCGCGCGCGGGCCAATATGCCGGGCAATGAATTCGTTGGCGGTGGTCAGTTCGATACGGTCAGTCATGGCGTGCTCCTCAGGCTTCGGCGTTGGCTTTGATCAGACGGTCGTAGGCGTCCTGATCCAGCAGGCCGTGAATGGCGTTGGCGTCTTGTGGGATGAAGCGAAAGAACCAGCCCGCACCGAGGGCATCTTCATTGACCAGCTCTGGCGTGGCGTCGAGGGCGGAATTGACCTCGACGACTTCACCGTCCAGCGGCATGTTGATGCTGCTGGCGGCTTTCACCGATTCCACCACCGACACTTCAGCGTGTTGAGTGTAGGCCTGTAATTCCGGGAGCTGCACGAAGACCACATCGCCCAGCGATTCCTGCGCGTAGGGCGTAATGCCGACCGTCACGCTGCCGTCGGTTTCGGCACGCAGCCATTCGTGGTCAACGGTGAATCGCAAATCGCTCATACAAACTCCTCGGAGAACAGGGCTCGCGCAGCACGCGAGCAATATGAGTTATGGCTTAGCAATTTAGCGGCCATGTTTTATTTTTGTAATAAAATCAATGAGTTGTATGTTTTTTGGTTGGGCCTGTTGATTTAGGGTGTAGCGAAATCGCTACAGTCTTCAGGCATTTGAAAATACCTGACTGATCAAGGCCTTGATACGCAGGGAGTGAAGTGTTTTGGAGCGAAATCGTTACAGTGGAGCGTTTTCGTTACGAAGGCGTTGAATGATTGCATCCAACCAGCATTGGCTATCACCGCTGAGCACAGCGCTAGCGCGTCGGCAGTTAGCCGACGCGGCTTTCCGGTGAGCGTAAAAACGTTTCGAGCTCTTCAAGCGGTAATGGCTTGCTGATCAGATAGCCCTGAATTTGATCGCAATGGTTTTCGCGCAGGAACGCCAGTTGCTCCGGGGTTTCCACACCCTCTGCAATCACCTGCAGGTCGAGGCTGTGAGCCAGCTCGATGATGGCTCTGGCGATGGCTGCATCCTGCGGGTTGCTGGTCACTTCGCGAATGAACGCGATGTCGATTTTAAGCTTGTCGATAGGGAAGCGGCGCAGGTACGCCAGGCTTGAATAACCGGTGCCGAAATCGTCGATGGAAATACTCACGCGATTGGCCCGCAGTGCCCCCAGAGTGGCGATGGTGTGCGCGGTATTTTCCATCAACGAACTTTCTGTCAGCTCGACCTCAAGCCACTGCGGCGCAACATTGTGTTTTTCCAGTGCCTGGCGGATGTCGGCGACCAGGCTGCTATTGGAAATCTGTTGCCCTGAAATGTTGACCGCGACCTGAAACGAGCCTAACCCGGAGCGTTGCCAGTGCGCGATCTGGGCGCAGACACTGTCGACGACCCAGTTGCCGACTTCACCGATCAGGCCGAGGCTTTCCAGTACGGGGACAAATACCGCAGGCGAAATGCCTGGATGGCCAGGGCGTGGCCAGCGCAACAGCGCCTCAAGCCCGCATATGCGGTCATTGTTCAGGTCCAGCTTGGGTTGGTAGACGATTTCGAAGGCCTGGCTGCGCACCGCTTCGCGTAGCGCGGCCTCAAGGTCCAGGCGTGCCGAAACGTCGGCGTTCATCTGCGGCGTATAGAACCGGTAGTTGTCCGGGCCGATCTTTCGGGCGCTGTTCATGGCGGTGTAGGCGTGTCTGATCAGCTCGCGCGAGTCTTCGCCGTCCTCCGGGTACAGGGCAATGCCGATGCTGGCGGTCATGACCAGGCTCTGGCCTTCTATGTGGAAGGGCACTCGCAATGCATTGCGGATGCGATCGAGCGTCTTCCGGGTATCCGCCTGGCCGTCTCGCAGCATCAGAATCAGGGCGAACTGATCGCCGTCCACGCGGCCAAGGGTGTCACTGGCATTCAGGCAACTGGACAGTCGGTGGCTGACTTCCAGCAGCACCTCATCACCCAGCACATGCCCCCAGGTTTCGTTGATGTTCTTGAAACCGTCGAGATTGACCGTCAATGCCGCCAGCTTCCAGCGGCTGATCGCCGCTTGGGTCATGCCCATTTGCAGGCTGGTAAAAAACAGATCCCGGTTGGGCAGGCCGGTCAGCGTGTCGTAGTGGGCCATGGTCAGCAGGCGCTGGTCGCTTTCCTTGCGCCGGGTGATGTCGCGCACGATACCGACGATGACCCAGTCCTCGCCGGTCCGGTAGGCCTGGCGATGGATTTCGACCTCGACATCCCGCCCGCTCTTGTCGCGAATCTGGGTCTCCAGCGGCTCACTGGGGCCTTTGCCGGCAATGATCCGGTCGTACACGACCTCAAGCTGCTCCATGGACGTTTCGCCCAGTTCGGCAGGCGTCTTGTGCGACAGTTCTTCTGCGGTGTAGCCCAGCAACTGGCAGGCCCGGCGGTTGAATTCGATCAGGCTCATGGTATTGCGGTTGATCAGAAAGATTGCGTCTTCGGAAGCGTCCATCACTGTGCGAAAACGCTCGAGATCGATGGTGCGCTGCTGCAATTGATCTTCGAGGATCAGGCTGTGGCTTTTCAGGTAGTCGCCGAACGCCTTGAGACGCAGCAGATTACGCACGCGCAGCCACAGTTCGGCGCTGTCCACAGGCTTGTTGAGGTATTCCTCGGCGCCCGCTTCCAGTCCTGAAAGACGCGAGCTTTGGTCGTCGAGTGCCGAGAGCATGATGATCGGTATATTGGCTGTGCCCTTTTTGGCCTTGAGCTGACTGGCGACCTCATAGCCGTCCATGCCCGGCATCATGATGTCCAGCAGGATCAGGTCGGGTGCCTGTCGTTTGATCATGGCCAGCGCCAGCTCGCCTGATTCCGCCGTCAGTGTCCGATAACCCTGGTTCTGCAAGAGCACCTCCAGCAGGTCCCGGACATGGACGTCGTCATCGATAATCAGGATGGTCGCGGCGCTCTGGGTCATATCGAATGCTCAGGTAATGGGCTGTTGAGGCAGATTTTTTTCCAGCAGTGTGTCGATGACCCGGTACAACTCCTTGTAGCGCAACGGCTTGATGACATAAGCGTTGCAGCCCGCCAGGCGGATCTTCTCCTTGTCTTCCTTCATGGCCATCGCGGTCAGTGCAATCACCGGGATCGCAGCTGTGCCGGCATCTTTCTTCAACAGCGATGTGGCGGTCAGGCCGTCCATCTCCGGCAGATGGATATCCATCAGGATCAGGTCGGGCTGACGCTCGCGAGCCAGTTTCAGGCCGCTTTCGGCATCGACGGCCGACAGCACGGCGTGCCCGGCGCTGGTCAGTAACAGCTCTGCCAGACGCATGTTCGCCGCATTGTCTTCAATGATCAGGATCTGGGCCATCGCGCCTCCGCTGATTCAGTTGGGCGGATGGGCAGCCAGACCACAAAGCGTGCGCCGAGGTCCTTCACGCTGGCCACTGCGACGCAGCCGCCGTGCAGTTCGCTGAGCTGCTTGACCATCGCCAGACCCAGTCCGGTGCCTTCGAATTTGCGTGCCAGGCCGCTGTCGATCTGGCTGAATGCCTTGAACAGCTTGTTCATGTCGCTCTGGGCGATGCCGATTCCAGTGTCGCTGACACTCAGTTCGAGAAACTGCTCACAGTCACCGGGCGGAAGCGCAAACCCGTAGGTCGGCCAGTCACCGTCGATAAGACCTGCCTGGGACGCCGGCACCAGACGCACCGCCAGCGTTACCCAGCCACCGGGCTCGCTGAATTTCACGGCGTTGGCCAGCAGGTTGTAGACGATCTGTTTGGTCTTGCGCCGATCGAGCTCAAGCTCACCGAATTCGGCCTCTGTTTCCAGCTTCAACTGAATGTGTTGCAGGGCGGCTTGCTCGCGCACGATCAGCAGGCTGTTGCTCAGCAGTTCGTCCAGATCGACCGACTCGAGCTCCAGCGTCATCATGCCGGCCTCGACCTTGGACAGGTCGAGGATGTCATTGATCAGCGACAGCAGGTGCTGGCCGCTGTTAAAGATATCGCCTATGTAGCGTCGCTGGGCATCGGTCATGTCGCCGACCATGCCGTCCTTGAGTGCCTCGGAAAAACCGATCACGGCGTTCAGCGGCGTGCGCAGCTCGTGGGACATGGTGGCAAGAAACTCGGACTTCATGTGGCTGGCGTGTTCCAGCTCGATATTCTTTTCTTCCAGCGTCCGCTCGAAACGCTTGCGCTCGGTTACATCGCGGGCTGCGGCGAAGACCCCCTTGAGCTTGCGGTCACGGTCATGAAAGGTCGCAGCGTTGTAGGACACCACGGTTTCAGTGCCGTCGTAGGCGCGCACGGTGAGTTCGTAGTCACTGACCTTGTGCTCGCTGAGCACGCGCTTGATCGCGGCATCGGCACTCGCCGGGTCAGTGAAGAAATTCTTGCAGGGCGCACCGATCAACTCATCGCGGGTGCGCCCGGTCAGGGCCATCATCTGCTTGTTGACGTCGGAAATGATGCCTTGCGGATCAGTCATCATCAGTGCATCGATGTTCGATTCGATCAGCGAGCGGGTATAGAACTGTTGGTCCCGCAAGCGCTGATCGAGCAAGGCCTGAGCCTCTTCTTCCTGCTTGCGCGCAGTGTTGTCGGTGCCGATCAGCAGATAACCGATGATGGTTTCGGCGCTGTCGCGCAGTGACGTGACCGAGACCATGGCCGACAGGCGGCTGCCGTCCTTGCGGATGTAGGTCAGTTCGTAAATGTCTTCGATGCCGCGCGAAGCCTTGAACACCAGCGCCTCGAAGCCAGGCGTGATGGGCGTGTTGAGTTCATGGCTGAGGGCTGCCGCGCGGATGATGAGTTCGGCGGGGTCAGAGATGTCCGCAGGTGTGATTTTGTCGACCACGTCCTCGGAGTGATAACCGAGCATGCGTTCGGCGCCGACATTGAATATCTGGATAACGCCGTGTTCGTCGGTTGCGATGCTTGAGAAGTAAGCGCTGTTGAAAATTGCATCCTGCAGTGCGCCGGTCTTGAGGAGGATTTTCTGACGGCGAGATTCGACGATTTTTTCAGCGCGAGACTGAGCGTCGACAAGCGGGCGGTCCACTGGCGAGGTTGGCATATGACTTCCCGGTACTACCTGACCTTTTTGCCATTACGGCCGTAATCACACTACGGACATCCATTCAAATGGATGATAAGAGGTTTATGGACGATACCAGATCGTTATCGGCAAACTAGTTATTAAATGAACCCTTTCGGAATATATTTTCGATAAACGACTTCAATCGACTAACGCTTGCCTGGAATTCCATATTTTCGCAGGCGATGAGCGATGGCGGTGTGCGAAGTATGCAGGCGATTGGCCAGTTGGCGGGTGGAAGGATAGTCCGCGTAAAGCTTTTCCAGCAGATTCCGCTCGAAGGCTTCGACGGCATGTTCGAGGCTGTCGATCGAGCTGTCGTTCTGACGCGCCACTGCGGTGCCCGCGATATCCAGGTCGCCTATATCCACTTGAGTGTGTTCGCAGATGGCGGCCGCGCGAAAAATCACGTTTTGCAATTGCCGCACATTGCCTGGCCAGCGGTTGCCGAGCAGGGCAGGGTAGGTGCCGGGTGCAAGCCTGCAGACCGGGCGCTGAATCTGTGCGCACGCCTGCTCCATGAAATATCGGGCCAGCAGCAGAATGTCCTGACCGCGCTCGCGCAACGGCGGAACCTCCAGATTGAGGACATTGAGGCGGTAGAACAGGTCTTCGCGGAAGGTGCCTTCGCTGACCATCTTTTCCAGGTCGCGGTGG
Organism: Pseudomonas sp. B20; assembly: GCF_020515755.1. NCBI lineage: Bacteria > Pseudomonadati > Pseudomonadota > Gammaproteobacteria > Pseudomonadales > Pseudomonadaceae > Pseudomonas > Pseudomonas sp. B20. The sequence continues at coordinate 1,124 of NZ_JAHPJG010000007.1, read as the reverse complement.
GTGGCGCTGAGAATGCGCACATTGACCCGTACTTCGCGATCGCCACCGACGCGGCGGAAGCTGCCATCGTTTAGGAAACGCAGCAGTTTGGCCTGCAGATAGGGTGACATTTCGCCGATTTCATCGAGGAATACGGTGCCTTGGTTGGCCAGTTCCATCAGCCCCGGTTTGCCGCCGCGTTGCGCTCCGGTAAAGGCCCCCGGGGCATAGCCGAACAGTTCGCTTTCGGCGAGATTTTCCGGCAGTGCTGCGCAGTTCAGGGCCAGGAACGGTTCGCCGTGGCGGGCGCTGCTGGCGTGACAGGCGCGGGCGACCAGCTCTTTGCCAGTGCCGGTTTCGCCCTGTATCAGCAGTGGGGCGTCCAGCGCCGCCACCCGTTGCGCCCGCGCCTTGAGGGTGCGGATGGCGGCCGAGTCGCCGAGCAGGGCGTCGAAACCTTCTGCGTGATCATGGTGCAATGCCGACAGGCGTTCGCCGATTCGGCTGGGCAGGTACAGGGTAATCAACGCGCCGGCTTCGGTGATTGGCGTGGCATCCAGCAGCAGCGCTTCACCGTTCAGGGTGATCTCGCGCAGCGGCAGGCGAAAGCCGTTTTCCAGCAGCGCGACGTGCAGGCTGGGGTCGCTGAACAGCTCACCGATGGACTCGCCCGCAGGCTCCCTGCCAATCAGTGCGATGAGCGCCGGGTTGGCCAGCAGCACATGCCCGGCGCTGTCGAGCGCCAGCACCGGGTCGGTCATGGCGGCGAGCAACGCGTCCAGCTGCAGGTGGCGCCGCTGACCCGGAAGGATATCGACCACGGTGATCGCTTCTACACCGCGGACCCGAAACAGCGCGTCCTTGAGCTCTTCGAGCATTTGCGGGCTGAGGGTCGGCGCATCGATGTACACGTTGGGCGGCACCATCTCCACCGCGTCCAGATTCAGATTGCGCCCACCCAGAATCGCCAGCACTTCCTGGGTGATACCGACGCGGTCGATGAAGCTGACATGGATGCGCATGAGGCGTTGACGGTTCGCGAATGAGAAGGCGGCAAGTATGCCTTGTGGCGGCAGGTTTGGTGAAATCCGCTGGTGTACTTCGGAGCCTCGTTCCTCACGCTCCTGCACGCACCTATCGTTCCT